>JALYLU010000225.1:5942-7797 GCA_030774075.1 Actinomycetota bacterium
GCCGTGGTCCGAGTCGCCGGCGCGATCGTCGGCAGCCCCGCGTCGCGTCGTCGCGCGAGACGTCGCGACGATCTCCCCGACGCGGGCACCGATCTCACCAACCTCGTCGTGCGCGTCCTGCCGCTGCCCGGCACTCGTCGCGTCCGCGACTTCCGGGGCTTCGCTCGTCTGAGTGGCGTGGGGCTGCGGATCCACCCACTTTCATCGGTCGAAACATCCCCGACCTTCAAGCCCAGGGCGAATCTCACGCTCCCCACCCGCCCGTGCGGGTACTTCGGGACCAAAACCACCCCCCGCGCGAAGGTGCCGAAAGCCCTGTACCGGTCGCAAGCGTCGTCCCTCACACGGCGGGCAGGACCAGCGTGCACGGCGGTGGGAGGGCGTGCGCGGGGTCGAGCGCGTTCAAGATGTACTGACCGGTGATCGGGCTGGACACGATCGAGAGGTGATCGCTGAAGTCGAGCGCGCAATGGTCCTGCATGGTGACGTTCGTGACGTTCGGCCCGTCGAGGAAACTGCTCGTGTGTGGGCTGACGAGCTCGTCGTATCGCGTCGCGAGGTTCGTGTAGGTGACTCCGCCCGCCGGTGCCCGCGCCTCGATCTTCGCGATGTAGTCCGATCCGACGAGGAACTGTTGGCATGACCCGCACGACCCGGCGGTCGGGTCGGGCGCGCCGGGAAAGAGTGTGCCGAACGCGGTCGCGAACGTGCTGAGCCCATGCAGCGTCGTGCCGTGCTTGACACCGGAGATGCCGACGTAGCGCGCCACCTTCGCGGCGCCGCCGAGGTATTCGATGTAGTAGTCGGGCATCGTGGCGCCTTCGGAGTGACCGACGATGTCGACCTTGTGTGCACGCGTCGCGGCGAGCACCCGGTTCACGAACGAGGAGAGCTCCACCGCGCTCTGCTCCATCGGCGTGAGCCCGCCGAACTGGTCGAACGGCGACACCGCCGCGGGATCGACGCCGTAGGTCAGGGCGAACACGCAGTAGCCGTTGTTCGCGAGCAACGGCGACATCGTCTGCCAGTTGTCGGTCATGTTGGCGAACAAACCGTGGACCAACACCACCGGGCGCGGGTGCGCTTTGCTCGGCCGGCACGTCCAGTCGTTCGACCCCGGCGGGGGCGTCCCGGGCTGAGTTGCACCGGCCACGACGTTGGCGGTGAACACGTACGGCACCGGGTACTGCTCGCTCGCCACCGCGACGCTCGGCGCGGCGACCAGAGCGGCCACCAGCGCGACTGACAGGCCGAGCCCCCTCACCATGGTCACACGGGTCACACGACGCATGGCGGGATGCCTCCATCTCCGGCCGCGAGCCGGCCGAGTCTGGCTTTATCTACCGATGTCCGGCGCGCAGTATGCGCGCCTCAGTGGGCGATTCTCCGTGCCGATAGCGTCGCACCCGTGACCGAAGGGCCCCTCGACTACGTCCAAATCAACGCCGCGGCTTGGGACGCTCGCCACGAGGGTCAGTTGGAAACGGCCCGAAGAGGATGGACCGCCGTCGAACCACGCTGGGGCATCTTCGGCGTTCCCGAAGGTGCCGCCCAGATTCTGCCCGTCGAACTCGAGGGCGCGCGGACCGTGGAGCTCGGGTGCGGCACCGCGTACGTCTCCGCGTGGCTGGCACGCCGAGGAGCAAGGCCCGTCGGGGTTGATCCGGCTGCGGGACAGTTGGGCATCGCTCGACAGTTCCAAGGCGAGTTCAGTCTGCGGTTCCCGCTCGTGCGTGCCGCGGGTGAACAGGTTCCACTGCGCGACGGGTCCTTCGACCTCGTCATCAGCGAGTACGGCGCGGCCATCTGGGCCGACCCCTACCGCTGGATCCCCGAGGCGGCGCGGCTGCTCCGT
>JALYLU010000226.1 GCA_030774075.1 Actinomycetota bacterium
AGGTGGGCCCGGAGATCGCGGTTGGCGAACCCGTCGGGCAGGAGACGGAACACCACGATGGCGGCAAGCAAGGCGTGGACGCGTGGGTCGGCGAAACGCAGTGCCGGGGCGCGCTGATGCTCGACGACGACGGGTTGCGCGATGTGGTTGAAGGCGGCTTCGCCGATGGCGGGATCGTGGCTGATTCGTTGGACGTCGAGGAGACGTCGGTTGGCGTTGAAGCCGACCTCCCGGAGTGCGGGCAGGTTGTGCAGCCGTTTGCCGATGCCGAAGTCGCGGGTGTTGTTGATGGTGGTCTCGGTCCGGAGCGCGACACCTTCTTTGTGATATTGCTTCACGCGGGTCGATTTGAACTCGACATGCAATGACGGGACGACCCCGTCGGTGAACACCCGGGTCCGGAACCGGCCGGGTGTTTGCGTCGCCGGCCGTTGAGAACGCGCCGGTCAAAGATGAGCGAGACGCGGTCAGGTCGTCCGATGTCGAGGTTCTCGCGGATGACTTCTTCGAAGAACACTCGCCCGGCGAGGGGTCGGTCCAGGGTCTGGGTGAGGGAGAACTCGGCCTGCAGGACCGAGATGTCATAGCGGTAGCCGGCGCGGCGGTCCGCAGCCGTGAACGGATGCGGGAGTCGCGCTAGCCACTTGCGCACGAACCGGTCGATCTTGGCGGCGTCGAGCCGGTCACAGATCCGCTGCAGTTTGTTCGGCTCGGCGCAGGACACGAACCCGTTGTCGAGCGGCTCGAACGCCACCCCGGCTTTGGCGGCTTGGCGTTTGGCCCACTCGTTGCCGTCCCAAACAGACCTTGGCGTTGTAGGGAAAGTACGTGCAGAACTTGATGAAGAACGGCCCGAAGTCATCATCAAGGGCATACACGTAGAAGTGGTTCACGATCGCGCTGCGGCGCACCAGCCACGGATACGCCGCTCCCGTCACCGGATTGCGGCGCTTCTCGGTGCGGAACACGCCGGTCTTCTCCTGCGCGCGACCCACGAACAACACACCCTCGGTCCCCTCGAACCCGGCGAGGTAGCGCTGAGCGATGTCGTCTTTGCGTTCACCGGGCCGAAAGTCGACCAGGTCGACGCCCTGGTCGGCGACGAAACGGTGGATGTCCTCGACAAAGGTCTTGGAGATCGGATCCATCAACACCGACGACACGAAGCGAAACCCGCGGTGACACTTGAAGAAGCCGACCACGCCGAGCTCGTGTTGAAGTCTCGGCTGGTAGACGTTCAGGTACATCCGGTCGATGCACTCCACCTCGAGAGTCACGTGGTCGCCGAGAACGTCGGCGACAGTGCGGGGTAGCGTCATGTCGGGCTCCGGTCGTCGTTGGCCTCAACGGCCACCAACCGCCTCGAGCGGTTCAACCGCGAGGGCTTACACCCCCGCAACAGCAATGCGCTCGGCCGGAGCTCACGCGCCCACGAAACACCGCCTCGTCGGGCTGGGGCGAAGCCCCTCTAGGTGTAGCGAGAGCGAATGCGCTCGATGCTGCGTCGAGCTCAGCTCGGGCTGGCGTCTACGAACCCCGCGCGTGGAGACGTCGGCGGATACGGGCCGCTGATATGGACGCTCACGGCTTGGCCGTAGTCCCACACCCGCACCTCGAACTCGTAGCCGGGCGAGTACTGAACGTGGACGGCCTTGTCATCCGCCATGGCCGCCGCGATGGTGGCTCGTACGGCCTCACGCAAGACCGTCGGTATCGCGTGCAGATAGTCCTTCTCGTATTGCTCCAGACCGACCACACTGTCGGCCACGTCGACCAGCGTGCCGGGTAGGCCGAGCTCCGCGACGACGTCTGGCCTTTCGGCTTTCAGAGCTCGGATCGCTTCGGTGGTCAGAACGGGCGCGAGCTTGTGAATGACGCTGGCGTACGGCATTTGATTCCCTTTCCCCAGGCTTCTCGTCGATGTGGGAGTCTCGTTCAGACGAGTGACGCGAACAACCTTCACCTTCCGAGCGGCCCATGAACACCCCGCCGAAGACGGTCCTCTTTACCGATGTCGTTGGATCGACCGAGTTCGCGAGCGTGCGCGGCGACGAGATGGCGGTGGCGCTTCTCCGTGTCCACGAAGAGATCGCTCGCGACGCGGCGAGCAACCACGACGGTCTGGTCGTCAAATCCACCGGCGATGGATTCCTGCTCATCTTCTCTTCATCGATCGGCGGCGTCGCGGCCGCGCTGGAGATTCGCGACCGATTGGAGCAATACAACGTCACCCATCCGGACGCGGCCCTTCCTGTGCGTATCGGACTCAACGCTGGTCCGGTCATCGAAGAGGCGGGCGACTTCTATGGCATGACGGTGAACGCGGCCGCACGCGTTGCCGCGAAGGCCCGAAGCGGACAGGTGCTCGTTTCGGAGTCAGTACGCGCCGAGGCGTCGAGTAGCACTGGTTGGACTTTCGTCGACCGCGGGCTGTTCTGGCTCAAAGGACTTCGAGAGCAATGGCGTCTCCACGAGGCGACCCGTGGGGAAGTGGCGGCGCAACCATCGGCGCTCGAAGCGCGAACCCCGTTCGTGGACCGGGACGAAGAGAGAGCGGCCCTTCGCCGCTACGTCGACCGCGCGAACGACGGCCGGGGCGCACTGGTCGTCGTCGCGGGCAGCGCGGGCGTCGGAAAGACACGTCTCGTCGAGGAGATCGGCACGGAGGCGCAGGCGAGAGGTCTGGAGTTCCTCATCGGGCGCTGCCACGAAACCAGCCGCGGCGAGCCGTACACCCCGCTCGTCGAGGTTCTCGAAGCGGCGCAACGACGCCTGACACCCGAGCGTTTTCGCGAGCTCGTCGGTGAGTATGCAGGCGAGATCGCGCGCCTTCTTCCCAACTTGCGACGCTCGTACTCCGACATCCCGCCCCCCGCGGAGGTGCCGAGCAACGAGGAGCGTCGATACCTCTTCGTATCGGTGCAGGAGGTTCTCGCCAGACTGGCCGCGGTCCGCCCGGTCGTCATGCTCGTCGACGACGTCCATTGGGCCGACGGTCCCTCGCTCCTGCTCCTCGAGCACATCGCCGCGGCACTCGCCGATCTTCCGATCCTCCTCGTCGCGACGTACATGCGCGAGGAGGTCTCCATCGCCGACCCCCTGCATACGATGCTCTCGAAGCTCCATCGGCGCCGTCTCGTCGAGACCATCGGTGTGGGTGACCTCGGCGAGTCCGATGTGGAACGCCTGCTCGCCGCGATCGGCGGGACCTCGCCGCCGCATCCGCTCGTCCACGCCCTCTTCGAGGCAACCGCCGGGAACCCATTCTTTCTCGAAGAGGTCGTCCACCAGCTGGCCGATCAGGGACGCCTGTTGGCCGATGGCCGATGGCGCGACGAGGGCGAATTGGATCTCGATGTTCCCGAGAGCATCCGCCTCACCATCGAGAGCAGGCTCGAGAAGCTTCATCCGAACACGCGGCAGGTACTCGCCACCGCGTCCCTGATCGGCCGAGACTTCGGATTCGAGCTCCTCGACGTGCTCAGTGCGCTACCGGAAGACGAGCTGGTCGACGCGGTGGACGAAGCGGAGAGAGCTCGCATCATCACATCGGCGATCGATCGAAGCACAGTGCGCTTCGCGTTCGCGCACGAAATGATCCGGCACGCGCTCGTGAACGAGCTCTCACACACTCGCCGTCAACGGCTCCACCTCCGCGTCGCGGACGCACTCGAGCAGGTGCATCAGACCGAGCTCGCCGAGCACGCAGCCGCGATCGCATATCACCTCGAGCGCGCGGGGCAAAGGGCCGACCCGGATCGCATAGGGCGCTTCCTCGTCATGGCGGCCACGCGCGCGCTCGAAGCTGCCGCCTATGCGGAGGCACTGCGACACTTCGAACGCGCCCTCTCCATGATTCCCGACGATGACACCGAGCGACGCGCGATCGTGCTCGAAGGGATGGGGACGGCCGAGCGGAGCCTCGGCCACTTGGACCGGGCGCTCGCGCACTGGCGCGACGCGCTCGATGCGTTCGAACAGTTGGGCGATCGTTCGTCGGTCGCGCGGCTCTGCCTCGACAGCGCCATCCAGGTTGCGTTCTGGCGTGGAGGCGGCGAGGTGACCGAGCTCGTCGATCGTGGGCTGAGGGCGCTCGACGATCGCTCGAGCCCGCAGCGCGCCGGTCTCCTCGCCCTCGCGGGGCGCATCGCAAGCCAAGCCGGCTTCTACGACCGCGGCGAGGAGCTGTTGGGCCAGGCCCTCGCAGTCGCACGCGCGCACCCCGACGACCGCGTGCTCGGCCTTGCGCTCTACTCCCGCGCCGCACACCACTTCGCGTACCAACAGTTTCCAATGACGGTCGAAATCGGCCTCGAGAGCATCGAGCACCTGCGTCGGGCCGGTGACGTCTGGAACCTGGCGAATGTGCTGGGTTACGTGGGGACATCGCTGGGATGGCTCGGGCGATTCGAGGAAGCGGCCGAGATCGGAGACGAGGGCGAGGCGCTGGCCCAGCGCCTCGGGAACTGGTCGGCGTATGTCTTCGCCGAGCAGAGCCAGAGCTTTCGTGACGTCGGGAGCCGCCCCGCGCCGGCGGTTCTCGAGCGACGCGGCCAGCATGCGCTCGCGCTTGGACACGAGATGGGTTTTCCATGGCTGTCGTCGATCGGCCATACGCGCATCGGCTTGGCGGCCTTCTGGCGAGGGCGATGGCAGGACGCCCTCTGGCGCTTCGAAGAAGCGGCACGCCTCGAGGTCCCGGGCGCTGCGGGTGGCCATCTCGGTCGGTTGTTCCTCATCCACGCCTACCTCGGGAACCGCGCGACCGCGATCGCATTGATCGAGGCGCCGCGATCGGAGCTTCCGGTGCTCGGTCGGGCGAACACGGGAACGTCGTGGGGACTGGCCGCCGCCGCGATCGAGGCATTCACCGTCCTTGACAAGGTTGAACAAGCGGCGGCTCTCTACGACACGATCGTGGAACTCGGGACAACTGCAAGCCTCATGAGGAGCTGGGACTACCGGCTCATCGCGACCCTGCAGGGCATGTCGGCCGCGTGCGGCCGTGACTGGGAGCGCGCCGAGGCGCATTTCGAGGACGCGCTGCGGCTCGCGCGAGACCTGCCCATGCGTCTGGAAGAGCCTGAAGCGTGCCGCTTCTACGGACAGATGCTCGTCGCGCGCGATCGTCCTGGAGATCGTGACCGGGCGCGCGACCTTCTCGGACGAGCGGCCGCCGGCTACGGCGCGCTCGAGATGCCCAGGCACGAGGAGATGGTCCGCGCGGTCGTGATCGATATATGAGCAGCCTTCGCGCGCGACCGAGTGCTGGCGCATCCCCGCCGAACGTTGAAGGTGTGGATCCAGCGGGCAAGCGCGGCCAGGCGTTGCGATGTCGATGATCGACTCACCGGCCGCAACCCCCTCGACCAGGTCGAGGTTTACGACGTGAGCAGCCTTCCCGCTTCAGCCCCGACGCTTGTGTCCGCTGTGCAACTGGGATCGTTTGCGGGCAACGAGAGCCCTTGCCAGACCTACTGTGAGCGGGAGGGATGGGTCTTGAATGACCTCTCCGACCGCTACGTGTACGTGGGCGACACCGGAGACGTCGTCAGCACGAGCACCCTCAGCGTTGTCGCCACTCTTCCCGCTCTCCAAAACACCCGACAGCTCGCAGAAATTGATTCACACCGAGCACCACCAGCACCCGCTTCGGCCTCGGTCGCGTGACGAGCTAGCGGCGGTCGCGGGATTGATTGCCGTCTCATTCGGTGGACCGTATTGTGCGGGCACGGAGCCAGTTCCTCACGAGCTGACGCACGAGGGGGTCGAGCGATGGGTGAGATGGTCGGTACGGTCGCAACACTGTCGCGGTTTCCGGTCAAGTCGATGCAGGGCGAGCGGCTCGCGGCAGCCGAGCTGACGGAAAGCGGGGTCGTCGGCGACCGCGCGTACGCGCTCGTCGAGACCGATACGGGCAAGGTACTGAGTGCCAAGAACCCGCGTCTCGGGACGCAGCTGTTGGGGTGTCGGGCCGCGTTCGTCGAGGCCGCAGGATCGGGCGACGAACCGCCTGCGGTGCGCATCACGCTCCCCGACGGGTCAGCGGTGACCAGCGACGCCCGCGATGCCGACGCCACCCTCTCCGGCTTCCTCGGCCGCGAGGTCACACTGCAGCGGGCCGCACCGGAGGACTTCACGATCGATCAGTACCACCCCGATGTCGAGGACCTCGATCCTGAGGGGCACCGCGACACCGTCACCGAGTCGAAGCTGGGAGCGGCCTTCTTCGCCCAAGCAGGCATGCCCTCACCCGTCCCGTCGGGTTCGTTCCTCGATCTGTTCCCCGTGTCGGTACTCACCACCTCGACCCTTGCCCAATTGCAGGCCCTGCGTCCCGAAAGTCGCTTCGACGAGCGCCGGTTCCGGATGAACGTCGTCGTCGACACCTCGGAGGACGGGTTCGTCGAGAACGGGTGGGTCGGCCGTTCCCTGCAGATCGGTGACACCGTCCGGCTGACGGTCTCCCTCTCCGACCCGCGCTGCGTCATGACCACTCGCGCCCAGGACGACCTCCCCGAAGACACCCAGATCCTGCGTACCCTCGCCCGACACAACCGGCTCGACGTGGCCGGCGGCCTTTACCCCTGCGCCGGCGTGTACGCCGTCGTCGAGGCCGCCGGGACCATCGGAGCCGGGGACCAAGTGTCACTGGCATAGACATCTCTCGCGCTATGGGATGGTCGCCGGATCGGGAGGCACTTCGCGGTCACGTGGCCGTCGTTGCGGGGGCGACGCGAGGTGCCGGACGCGGTATCGCTGCGGCCCTGGGCGAAGCCGGCGCAACGGTCGTTTGCACCGGTCGCAGTAGCAGTACAAGACCGCTCATGTCCGAGTACGACCGGGCCGAGACGATCGAAGAGACCGCCGAGCTGGTGACCGAGCTCGGCGGCACCGGTATCGCGGCCGTCGTCGACCACCTCGACCCCGAACTCGTGAAGAGTCTGGCCGAGCAGATCCGGAGAGACCACGGCCACATCGACGTGCTCGTCAACGACATCTGGGGTGGCGAACTGCTCAAAGGCGGGCCGCCCGAGTGGAACACGCCCATATGGGAGCTCGACCTCGACAAAGGTCTCCGAATACTCCGGCTCGCCATCGATACTCACCTCATCACTTCCCATCACCTCCTCCCACTCCTCATCGACAAGACAGGCGGCCTGCTCGTCGAGGTGACCGACGGCACCGTCGACTACAACGCGTCGCGATACCGGCTCTCTGTGTTCTACGACCTGGCGAAGGTCGCCGTGAACCGGCTGGCCTTCTCCCAGGGACACGAACTGGAACCATACGGAGCAACCGCGGTCGCCATCACGCCGGGATGGCTGCGCTCGGAGATGATGCTCGACAACTTCGGCGTTTCCGAAGCGAACTGGCGCGACGCCGTCGATCCGACGGCCGGCGACAACAACCGCTCCGCCCCCGCCGACTTCGCGTTGTCGGAGTCGCCTCGATACGTCGGGCGCGCCGTCGTTGCCCTCGCATCGGATCCCGACCGGTCCAGATGGAACCAGAAGTCGGTGAGCTCCGGCCGGCTCGCATCCGAATACGGGTTCACCGACGTCGACGGATCACAACCCGACATCTGGCGATTCATCGAGGAGATCCGCGAGCGCGGGCTCGAGGCGAACCACAACGAGTACCGGTAACCCGAATCCGGCTCAGCGGGGTTCGGGGCGGTCGAGGTTCCAGTGGCGTGACTGGGAG
>JALYLU010000227.1 GCA_030774075.1 Actinomycetota bacterium
CATCACCCCCGCCCGAAATTGTCCTCTCGGTGACACCACTCGACGATGTCGACCCTTCGCGCGAGAGCAACCAGCGGCAGACGAGCAGGACCACGGCCACGCCGGCCAGGATGGCAGCCTCGACCGGTCCGGATACGTCCGCCAAAGAGCCGTCGGCAAAGCTCGCGATCGCGTACACGACGACGATCCCCAAGATCGCGAAAGGTACGGCGAGGACGAAACCGACAAGTCGTCGCCGCCAAGTTGCTCCCTGCCGCGTCTTCACGAGCGGAGCGTAAGCACGGACAGCCGGCTGTGCAATACGGCGCCGCGGGTCGAGCACGTGCTGGTTGGTGCCTCGACATCGGCTAAAGGGCCATCACCCCGGCGTGACCGAACTGTTCGGGTTGTGCGCACATGTGCCGGTATATCCGCATTGTGAGGAAAGCGGAGGCGGCCCGCACCGACGCCTCCGTCCGGCGCAGGGGCCCCGCCACGGCGCCTTCGCGTCGCCGCGAGACAACGAGTTACTCAGGTCTCGCGGCCCAAGCTCCGATTCAGAGTGAGTTCCGAGGGGGATCAAATGATCGCAAACGCGTTCTTCAGTGTGTCGAAACGTCACCAGCCGACGCGCGACTCCGCGACACGTCGAACCGCGATGTCGTGCCTGCCACTGGTCGCGGCGGTCGCCTTCGCGTTCCTGGTGGCGGCCGGAGCGTCGGCCTGGACCACGAATCTCGCGCAGCTGGACAACGGCAAGTGCGGGACGGATCTCCAGATCGGATCGGACAAGACCGCCAGCTCGAGTGCGACGCCGACGTTCTGGTTGATGGGCGATGGTGGCCTGTCGTCCTACCAGGCGTTCATCGACGGCGTCTCGGTCGGCACGTTCAACTCGGATGGATACGCGAACGTGTGCATCCGTACTTCTTCGCGTCTGGCGGAGGGAACGCATGTCCTGACCGCCAACGAGTTGGCGCCGCACTCCACGTACACGATCACACCGTTCAACTTCTCGGTCGACACGGTCGCACCGTCGGCGCCGACGACGCCGGCGCTGGATTTGTACAGCAATGTGCCCGGCAACGGCGTCTCGAAGTTTCACAACGTCACCCTCGTCGGCAGCTCCGCGCCGAACGCCCCAGTTCAGGTGTACGCCGCCCGGGTCTTGATCGGCGGCGCGAAGGCAGACGCGAGCGGTCACTGGTCGGCGGCGACGGCCTACCTCGCGAACGGGACCTACACGGTGACGGCCGCCGCGCTCGACGCGGCGGGGAACAAGAGCCCGCTGTCCGGCGCACTGACGCTGACGATCAACGACCAGGCAACCACGGCCACTACGACCACCATCGTGCAGACAACCACGACGACGAAGCCGCCGGCTACCACGACCTCCACGGTGAACACAACCACGACGACGAGGCCGCCGACAACGACGACCACGGTCGTGAAGACAGTGCCCGGTGCGCCGACTGGAGTCGCGGGGAAGAGCTCCGGCAAGAACGTCTCGCTGAGCTGGAGCGCGCCGGCGAACGGCGGCTCGGCGATCACCTCCTACGTGGTGTACCGCGGACGGGCTCCAGGTACGGAGACGCAACTCACGTCCGTGTCCGGTACGAGCCTGTCGTTCACCGACAAGAGCGTCGTGCGGCGCGTCGCCTATTACTACCGCGTGTCAGCTCGTAACGCGATCGGACCGGGGCCGCTCTCATCCGAGGTCGTCGCTTCCAGCCACTGAGCGTTGCCGGGTCAGAACGCGAAACGGGCGGCGGACTTGGTCCGCCGCCCGTTCGCTTTCAACGGATCAACTCAACAAGTCGGAACGCCGTCGATGTTGTAGGCGCTCAACTGGTCGTGCAATTGCTGGGCCAGCGCCGAGTCCGCTGGGCTCAAGTTATAGGTGCCGAAGCCGGCGTAGCCATACTTGATCAACAAGGCGTTGGCTTGGTCGACCACGGGCTGAATGCACGTGGTTCCGCCTTGCGCCAGGTTCAGCTCGGCGGCCAGCAGCATGCCGGCCATGCAATTGAGCCGGCCGTCACTGCCGCAACCCATGCCCGACAGGATCGTGTGAGCGTCTGCGAACGTCGTCACCGGGTAGTTGCCGAGGAAGATTCCAGGGGCCAAGTCCAGCAACGCTTGGGTGGCCGCCTCGTGGTTCTTCCAGTAGCCGGGCGTGAGGTTCGCGGTCGCCGGCTTTGACACGGTGAACGGCTCGCACGGTCCATCGTGCTGCGGATAGTTCACGTCGCCGTTGTAGTGGGCGAGATACGAGAACGTGCCGGCGGTCGGCGTCGAGAACGTCACCGATGTCGCGACCCCGTTCACGAGTGCCTTGTTCGAATCGGTGACGAGGATGTTGCCGTTGCACGTGCCGTTGTCGTAAAGCGTGAACGTGACGGTGCCGGTCGGGCCCGGCACCAAAGGCGGCGTATTCGCCGTCTTGGTCACGGTCGCCACGTCGTGAACGATCGTCCCCGGCGGGACAGTCTGTCCCGTGATGTCGTTGTTCAGCGCATCACGAACGGTCGTCGTAACGACGTCATCGGCCCACCTCTTCCGCGCGTTGGCGCTGTCGCCGGCCTTGCCGTCGCCCGTCGTGCGGGTGAGCGAGATGCCTCCCACAGTGACCGTCGTCGTCGCCTGGATCGTGGTCAGGCCGGGAGTCGCCGACGTGATCTGCACGCTGCACGAACCCGTCGCCAGAATTGTCAGGCAGGTGTTCACGCCGCCGACGAAGCTGCCCGGTCCGGACACTTTCGAGAACGTTATCGTCGTGCCGGCCGGGGCAGGCACGAAACCGGAGCCATTGTTGACGTTCACGTGCCCGGTCAATGTGTGGTTAGTGCCCACTCGGTTCGTCGCCAGAGGCGGTGTGATCTGAATGTTCGCGTCCACCACCGTGAGCGGCTCGCACGGCCCGTCCGAGCCCAAGTAGGGCGGCGCGCCGAGATAGTGGGCTTTGAAAGCAAAATGGCCGGCCGTCAGCGGAGTGAACGAGAAGCCGGTCGCGTCGTAGTTCCCGCTCGCGTTGAGCGGTCCGACCGAGCCGCTGTTGCTCGCGAACGGGAGAGTGCAGCTCCCGTTCGTGAACCAGTCGATGCTCACGTTTCCGGTAGGGACCGACTGCCCGGCCGGGCCGGCGACGTGCACGAAATCGTGCACGGTCGTGCCCACCTCGACCGTCGTCACGACGGCATGGGTTCCATTATGGATTTGCGTCGTCGTCGTCGCCGGGGCTCTCACGATCGCTTGACTGGCCGCGGCCACAGGGTCGGGGTCGGGATTGCAGTTCGAATTACCCGTCTGGAGTGGATCGTCACACTTGTCGTGCCAACCGAGATTCGCACTGTCGCGGAGAGCATGGCCCGGAAGGAGGAAGTCGGCAGCGGTCGCCGTGTAGAACGAATTGCTCTGCACATGAATCTTCGAGCCGAACGGCAACGTGCACTCGGTCGCGCCGGTCCACGGATCGGCAACCGTGCCGGTACCGGTGATGCCGACACCGGAACAGGTAGCGGCGGTGCCACCGTTATCCAGCTTCACGACGCCGAGGAGCTCCCCCGAATTCACATCACCGCCTGCCGCATGGACGACGTCGACAAGGCTGTCAATCGTCAGCGTGTCATGCGCTTCGTCCAGAATGTTTTGGGCCGTATACGTACAGCGGTATTGATCTCCGACATTGATCGGGCTGGTGCAGCCCTTTGTGAAGGCGATCCCGTGCTCGACATCCCCGACGGCGCCGGCGGAAATCGCGACCGCCGCGCCAATCAACACGACTACCGCCGACGCGGCTCGGCGGCGGCGTCGGCGCGTCCGCGTCTGTCGCTCCGTTTGGAGTCGCTCGGTCCGGCTCGCGGACGACATGGACGCGCTCCGCCTCTTGATGATCCTCACCGCTGTACCTCCGCTTGTACTGGCGTGACCGCGTCAGAAGTCGAACTCGACGCGACTATTGCAATGCCGTCGTCGACTACTCGAGCCGCCTGAAGGTGCCGTCAGTGCCACTCCGCTCCACTGGACGTTCACTCGCGGGGCGAAACGTAACCACGAAGCAAACCGCTTGCAAGCCCCAATCGACACAAACCATCATCCGAATCAAACGGGCGCGCGCGCCGACGTCGATGCGCGTCATCGCGACACATGCCGAACCGATTCGCGGAGCGGGCGCGCCGAAGTGTTCGCGAGCATCTCGTTGATCACGAGCCGCGGCCCGAGCGTCACTCTTCGCCATCGAGGTTCTCGAAGTACGCCGCTCAGTCGGAGCGATTCGGCGCGCCGCCAACAACGACCTGTTCGAGAGCAAACCGCGCGACCGGGCCGGAGAGTACGCTTCGGCGGCCACCACGCGTGCGGTTCCCATCACGCCGCGCTACGCAAACGGTGATCTGGGCCTGCCGATGTCGCGCACGATCCCGATGCGCACGTCTTCGTCGAGATGCAATGACGTGCGAACGCTGCTGGTTGTCAGTGGCCCGCGCCCGAGGTGGACTCGCTTCGGTGTCCGCTGACGAGCCTCCGGCAGAGCGATGACGCGCCGCATCGGCGCACCAGACCGCTGACACATAACGTGCGGGCATGCGCTTCGGGATCAAGACCGCTCCGCAGCACACCAGTTGGGCGGCCATGCTCGATATCTGGCGGGCCGCCGACGACATCGAGGTTTTCGAGTCGGCGTGGAACTTCGATCACTTCTATCCGATCTTCTCGGACTCCGACGGGCCGTGCCTGGAAGCCTGGACGATGCTCGCGGCGATGGCGCACGCGACACGGCGCATTCGGATCGGTTGCCAGGTGACCGGGATGATCTATCGCCATCCGGCGGTGCTGGCGAACATGGCCGCGACCGTCGACATCATCTCCGGCGGACGGCTCGATGTCGGTCTCGGCGCCGGCTGGAACCAGCAGGAGTGCGATGCCTACGGCATCCCGCTGCCGCCGCTGACAGAGCGCTTCGATCGCTTTGACGAAGGCGTCGAGACGCTGGTGCTGTTGCTCTCGCAGGAGACGAGCACCCTCGACGGGAAATACGTGCAACTCCGGGGCGCTCGCTGCGAACCGAAGCCGATCCAGCAGCCGCACCCCCCGATCACGATCGGCGGGAACGGACCGACCCGCACGCTGCGCACCGTCGCACGCTTCGCCCAGCAGTGGAACTCCACGGCCGGCATCGACCACTGGCCCGCGATCAAGACCACGCTCGAGAAGCGTTGCGCGGAGGTCGGCCGAGATGCCTCGTCGATCGACTGTTCCGTCAACCTGCGCTACGACCCGTCGCAAGGTCCTCACGCCATCGCCGACACCGCGGCCTCGTTCGCGCAAGCCGGCGCCGACATCGGCATCGTGTATCTCCCCACCCCGCACACCGCGAACGTGCTCGAACCAATCGCCGAGGCGCTGCGAGGCCTCGCGGGCTGAGTTGCCCCGTCGCGTGCGGTAGTGGGCCATCGCGGCGATGATGGCCGGATGGCGAAGACGCTCGATTGGCAGGCGTTGCTCGTCGACGGCTACGAGCCGCTCAAGAAGGCGCAGCGCATCTTCCGCCGACTCCCCCACGACCCGCGCTGCAAGTTCTGCCAGAACCCGTTCGGCGGTATCGGCGGCAAGCTCGTCGGGCTGATGGGGCGCAAGCCGTCGCGCAAGAACCCCAACCTGTGCCAGTACTGCTTCGACCACCTGCCGAGCGGAGGCATCGAGATCGACATCGGCGTGGTGTTCGCCGACGTGCGGGGCTCGACGACGCTGGGCGAGCAATCCACGGCGACCGAGTTCGCCGAGCGCCTCAACCGGTTCTACGCGACTGCGACCGACGTGCTGATCCATCACGACGGCGTGGTCGACAAGCTGATCGGCGACGAGGTGATGGCACTGTTCTTCAGCGGGGTCGCCGGACCGGACTACCGCCGCAAGGCTGCCCTCGCCGCGCTCGACCTCGCCGCCGAAGTCGACGACGTGCCCGTCGGCGTTGCCGCCAACGCGGGCATCGCGTTCGTGGGCAACGTCGGGTCGAGAACGGTGATGGACTTCACGGCCCTCGGAGACGCGGTCAATGTCGGCTCCCGCCTGGAGTCGTACGCGTCGCCTGGGGAGGTTGTGCTCGCCTCGGAGCTGTACGCCCTCGTCGCCGCCGATCATCCCGGCGCCCGATCCGAGCGCGTCGATGTGCGCGGCCGCGATGAGCCGGTCGACGTGGCGGTGCTGACAGTGTGATTGCGCGCCGATGCCGCCGCTCGAAGTCCGGGTACCGGGACACTGCCCGCTCCTAGAGGCCGCTCACCGCGACCGGCGTCGACGAATTGGTAAGGGTGGCGTTGCCCAACTGACCGAAGAGGTTGCGGCCCCAGCACTTGACGGTTCCGTCCGTCATCAGCAAACACGAATGGTCACCACGCGCGGTGATTGTGGGCTTGACAGTCCACGAACCCGCATGCTGTGGGACGGCAGCCGCGGGCCCGACATGACTCACCGCCGCGACCACGACCAGCAGCAACGCCAACTCGACGCGTCGCATATGCCCGCTCCCGAATCGACGCTTTTCGCACTTTGTCTTCGCTGCTGGGGGCGGTTCCGTCAAAGGCGGATGACCCGCAGCGCGTGACAGCAACTCAATCGCAGGGCAACCTGTGCGGGTGGACGAACTTGTCGTGCCGGCGGAGCTGTGTAGGAACAAGATTACGGATCCCGTCGCTGTCGTCGACGCCGCGGTTTGGCTGATTGGTCACATGTGCGAGCACCTCGGCGTTGCTGACCTCGGCGGCCTCGATGTGCTCGACTTCGGGTGCGGGGTACGGTTCACGCAGGCGTTCCTGAACCGCAGCGTCCCGATCAAGAGCTACGTCGGTGTTGACGTCTCCAGTCCCGTCATCGATTTCCTTCGGTCGAACGTGTCCGATCCGCGCTTTGAGTTCTTCCACCTCGACGCTCAAAACGACCTCTACAACCCGACCGGCCTTCCCTTGTCAGAGATGACAGTTGATGGCGTCGAGGGTCGGCGTTTCGATCTCATTTGCCTGTTCTCCGTCTTCACGCATCTGGCTCCCGTTGACTACGTGGCGATGCTCAAGCTCCTGCGACGGTTCGTCCGGCCTGATGGTCACTTGTTCTACACACTGTTCATCAACGAACGAACCGCCGGCGGGCACGGCTACGTCGACCGTATGAGCCGGATCTTCTCAGCAGACGACCCACGCGTGAAAAAGGCGATCGCTTCAAGGGTCGCGACGAGTGGCGAGCCGCCCGACTTTCGGGACGCGGAGCCGAACCAGCCGTTGATGGTCGCCCTCTATTCCCGTCGCCACGCGATCGAACTGATCGACGGCACCGGCTGGGAGCTCCTCAGCGTGTCGCCCCCGGACGTTCATCTCCAGCATCACGTCCTCTGCGCCCCGACCGACTGAGGTCCACAGCCTGCGTACCAGCACGCAGCTCGCCGGGCACTGTCAATCGGCGCGCGATCCGACTATCTGAGCGAATTCGGGCCGCCGAAAACCTCTCACCAGAACGATTGTCGCACCCAGGCCGGAGTTGAGTTTTCACCCTCAAGATCACGGGCCTCGGAGTCGTTTTATTGGTTTGCGTGCGATTGACCAGCCGTTCGGGAGGAACGCGTTGATGACTCGGCTTGGCGCGGCGCCCGTGCAGATACGCGCCGTCCTCTTGGCGTTCGCACTCATCC
>JALYLU010000228.1 GCA_030774075.1 Actinomycetota bacterium
TTGGGCGTGTGCTGGCGGGCGACGTCGACGAGCTCGGCTTCGACCTCGGCTATCGCCCCGGCGCGTTCGGGTGTGCACGCGTTCGCGACCACTGCCGCATGCCGTTGGGAGATCTCCCCACGTGCGAACGCGGCCGCGACCTGCGGGAGGTCTTCGAGCTTGCGGGCCAGTTCGACGTGTGCGCGCGCGACGCCTTGGTCGATCCGACACATCGCCCGGAGCGCAGACGCGGCATTGAGGAACCCGTCGGCGCTCCAGTCGCCCGATCGGTCGTACGCGGCGACCTTTTTCAGCCACGCCGCCAGGCGCGCCTCGAGCTCGCGGTGGTCCCCGGCGAGCTCTCCGAGCGATACGAACATGTGTTCGATGATACCTGAATAGTGCTGATAAAACAAGGAGAATTCCGATGAAGATCACGCATTGAAGGAAGCGCTGATGTCGCGACAAGCTCGTGCGCGAGGGAAGACGTTTTGCGCGGCGCGGCTGCTCGTCAGCCTCGCCGCGAACGCCGTTGCCGCTTGCTACTGCGAAAGCGTCGTCACAACGCTCCTGCGCACCCCACACCCGCGGCGTCAGGCTCGCGCCTGAGCTAACTCGCTGCGACCCGGATGTGAACTTTGGTCCAGCCGGGGGCACCGATTTCGACGCTGAGGTCCCACATACGACTGTCGGGGTCGTAGGTCGACGGGACTGGCGCGGTGCCCGCCGCCGGCGACCACGCGCGCGCGGAGATCGCAGCCTGCGACCATCCGACGAGGTGGACGTGTTCGTCGGCGCCGAGCAGTGTCACCACTATGGAGCCGTCGGGGCCGGTCGCAACGTCGGCGACTCGAGCATCGCCGGCACACGCGTACAGATCTGGATCGCCGATCACGGAAACACCACCTGGGAGTATCGGCGCCAGTACGCGATAGTCCCATCCCGCGGGCTCGAGCTCGATCTCGTACGCGCCGTCGGCGGCGACCATGTCGACGCGCCGGTTGCGCCAATCGAACACAGCTACCGATTCCGTGTGCGGACGATCTTCTCCGAGGTCGTTGAACGAAACCCGTGCTTCGTGTGGCTGCTTGTCGATTGCGACGTTGAGCGATGCGACGTAGCCCCAGCGGCCGGCCGCGTGCTGCGAGTGCGTCGCGCCGACGAGCGGCTCGCCCGACCACACGGGTGCGGCGAACGCCGCACGATCGATCGCAGCAACCGGGACGTCGGGACGCACGAGCACGCCGTCGGCGCGACACGTCCGACGGATGAGCTCGACGTCGGCCTCGCCGATCCGGTCACCGACCCCTACCGGTCCCGCCGACAGGGCGGCAAGCAAGGCTTCGACTTCACGGGTTTCGGAGCTTCTTGCCGAGTGGAACACGTCTTTGTACGGCCAGAGTCCGAGTGCTCGGGCCATGACGTTGGTGTGCAAGAACCACGCCCACAACACCTCGGGTCCGACCAGGTACCCGTGGTCGCCGCTCGTGCGGATCGACGTCACGTGGCGGAGACGACTCGTTTGCGCGAAGTCGGCGGGCGAGGCCATGCACCACTGCGCGTGCAGGTTCCGGGCACCGAGGCCGGCGTCGATGCCCTCCTGCCAGGCCGCGGCGCGGCCTACGGCGCGCAGCTCGTGTACGCCGAGAAAGCACTCGATCAACCAGTCGTGCTCGAACACTTCGACGCCCCAGGCAACGGCTTGATCGAGCAAGCGGCAGTACAGCTCGTCGTCTCGCGGATGCGCCCGGTCGCCGTCGACCCACATGCTGAAGTCGTCGGCGTACGGCGACTGCGCGGACAGGTGACGGCAATGTGCGACCAGAGGTCGTCGACCGAGCCGGTCGCGTAACGCGTTGACGCCATCGGGGAGTACGTCCGCACGGGGCTCCCATACGAGCATGCCGGTCGGCGGGACTTCCCATTCATCGGTGTCGAATGGACGTAGCACCTCGTGCGGATACCACCACGAGTCGAGCTGTACTGCACCCACAGGAGCGCCGCGTGCCTCGAGATCGTCGACCGCAGCGACGATCGTCGAAGCGGCGTCGAGGCCGGCTTCCGTGCGATACCAGTACGCGCTGCCGTTGTCGGTCCAGTACGACAATCGAGTGCCGAGGACGTCGGCGTCGCGGGCCGGCGCCGGCACCCCCGACGCCGATCGCAGGAGCCGCGCCCATCGAGCGAAACACTCGCGGGCGCCGCCGCCGGCGATGACCGCGAGCTCGGTCGCGAAACCGGCCGGTACGTCGTCGATATCGCCATGCCAGCCCGCACGAATGCCCGCGCCGGCCTCGTCCGGTCCGGCGGGCACCGCGATGACTTGCTCGTGAAATGCGTCCAGCGGAGCCAGCAACATCGTGCGACCGTCGGGCGCGACCAGACCAAGGGGCATGACAACCGCGGGACGGAATCCCAACAGTCGCCACTTTGCCATCGCCGCATCACTGAACACCGGCAACGCGAACTCGGTGTACTGGAATCCGAACGCCCGCAGGCCTTCCGGTGCACCGCCGTCGGCCCGGCCGAGTGGATCGAACCGCCACGCCACTGCCGGCTTCGCGAAACCGTCGGTCGCCAGGCCTCGCCGCGACTCGGTCGCCTCCAAACGCAAGACCACGACCGGCGCGTCCGCGACCGCGCGTATCTCGGCGACGAGCCAATCCGATTCGACCCTCACGCTGTCCGCGGACGCCGAGACCCGGCCCGCGGCCGAAGCATTCGGGATTACCAACCGGCCCGGACCGAGCCAATCGGACTCGTCCCAACCGATCCGCAGCTCGCCCGCAGCCGTCACGCTGACCTGCAGCGGACCGACGGCCAACGAATAGCCGTCTCCGAGGTCGGGCACGGCAGCATTCAAGCGGATCACTGCAACTCGGTGCACGCCGCCGCGGCAATGATCCCGCGAGGGTGTCACCCGGCGGGGCGGATTTGATCCCCCTCGATACGGCGCAGCGCTTCGACGTCCTCCCGCAATCGCACCTCTGGAATCGGGTGCGTCTCTCCCTCCGCCCACGTGTCGCCGGGTAGCGGTCTTCCCGGCGCGACGTCGTCGAGGTAGCGAGGGATCAAGTGCGTGTGCAGGTGCGGGACGCTGTTGCCGAGCAGTTGATAGTTCATCTTGCACGGCTCGAAGTGGCGCTCGATCGCACGGGCGGCGTGGAGCACTTCTTGCCAGTACCCAGTCGCCTCCGGCGCGGTGAGGTCGGTCGGTTCGGCAACATGACGCCCGCGCCAGATGACGTACGCGTAACCGCGCCCGGGTCCTTGACGACCGAGGTACGCGTCACTCCAAGTGCCGCAGAAGAAGCGAATCCCGTGCGGGGTCTCGTCGGCGCGCTCGCTTTCGCACATCGGGCATGCTTCGCCTCGCATGCGAAGATCCCAATCGAGCGGCCAGGTTCGTTCCGACACGCGACGACACTACGTCGGTCGATGGATGTGCGTTTACGCGGCGCGGGCCTGTGCGTCGTGGTTGTGTCGGTCGCGGTGGTGGTTCCAACACAAGAGTTGGAGATTTTGGAGGTTGGTCGGTCCACCGCGGGTCCAGTGCACGACGTGATGGCCTTCACAGGAGTCTGGCGGTCGGTCGCACCCGGGGGCTTGGCAGTGCCCGTCGCGTACGACGAGCGCTTTCCAGATTGCCGGTGGGATGGTGCGGGTGGCGCGTCCGACGTCGAGGACTTCGGATCGTCCGGCGGTGATGACCCGGCTGATGTCGCAGTCGCAGGTGAGTCGCTCGAGGGTTGCCGCCGAGAGGTGCCCGTTGTGGCGGCGCTCCGTACGTACTCGGTTAACGAGTTCGGCTGTCGTCCCGCGCAGTTCGTCGAGGTCGACCACAACGGAGACGTGCGGCCGGACGTTGCGGGACTCGCCGACCTCACCGCGGTCGAGGGACCGACGTAGCAGGTTGGTGAGGGCGTCGAATCGACGCTGCGCCGGCGTGCGGGGGTCGTGGTCGACGTGGTCGCGTTCCATCTCGGCGTTGATCGCGGCGGTGTGGATGGCGCCGGATTCGGGATCGCAGATCCCGTCGTAGGCGACCATGCCGTCGAGGGTGGCCGACATGTGGTGACGCCGTCGCTCGTACAAGGCGTCACCGGTTGCTGCGCCGCCGTCACCGTCGATGGCGTCGATCAGGTAGCGGACGATTCCACCGAGCTGTTTCGGCGTGTGCTCACGGGCCGCGGCAACCAGCTGGGGTTCGACGTTCGAGATGTCTGCGGGACGCTCTGGCGTGTACGCGTTCGCGATGACGACTGCGTGCCGTTGGGAGATGTCCCCGCGTCCGAACGCGTCGGCTACGCCTGGCAGCTCTTCGAGCTTGCGCGCCAACTCGACATGGCCGCGAGCGACGCCGTGGTCCATGCGACACAGCGCCCGAACCGCGGACGCGGCATTCAGGAACCCGTCGGCACTCCAGTCGCCCGATCGGTCGTACGCGGCGACCTTCTTCAACCATGCCGCTTCTTGCGCGTCGAGTGCCCGACGTTCCGCTGCGAGCTCCGCGAGTGACACGAACATACGTTCGATTATACTCGAATAGTGCCTATAAAACAAGGAGAATTGGAACCGCCGACCAAATAAACGGCCACCGACCGCACGTGAAGAACGTGCAGCAACGTGCCGAGCATCCACCCTCGTTATCGCGCTCTTACACTCGCCACGATGACCATCGACGGTTACGTCGCGATCGAATTCGAACCGGTGCTCGATGTGTTCGCGCAGAACTTCGACGAACGCGGAGAGGTCGGCGCGGCGGTGAGCGTGTTCCTCGACGGGCAACCGGTCGTCGATC
This sequence comes from Actinomycetota bacterium, assembly GCA_030774075.1. Lineage (GTDB taxonomy): Bacteria > Actinomycetota > Acidimicrobiia > IMCC26256 > PALSA-610 > PALSA-610. The sequence continues at coordinate 4,781 of JALYLU010000228.1, forward strand.
TCTGGGGTGGTCTGCCCGACCCGACGAGTGGCGCGCCCTGGAAGGAAGAGACGCTCGTGCTCGTCTACTCCGCCACGAAGGGCGTGACGGCCGTCTGCGCGAATCTTCTCATCCAACGGGGGGTGCTCGATCCCGAAGCCGCGGTCGCGACGCTGTGGCCGGAGTTCGCCGCGAACGGGAAAGATGCGATCACCGTCGGCCAGGTGATGTCGCACCAAGCCGGCCTGCCGTACATCGAGGGTGATTACACGATCGAGGAAGCGCTCTCGTGGACGCCGATGGTCGACGCGCTCGCCGCGCAGGCCCCGATTTGGGAACCCGGAACGAAGCACGGCTACCACATGCGCACGTGGGGATGGCTCGTCGGCGAGATCATTCGGCGGGCCGACCCCCAGCACCGGACCGCGGGCACGTTCTGGCGAGACGAGATTGCCGACCCGCTCGGGATCGACTTCTGGATAGGCCTCCCGGAGGTGCTCGAGCCGCGCGTGGCGCAGCTCGTCCCGCCCCGGACCGACCTGCGCGAATTACTGCGTGCGTTCGGCGACGATCTGTTGCTCGCGCGGGTGTTCTCCAATCCCGGCGGGCACTTCAACTACGACCAGATGTGGAACTCCCGTCAGCTGCATGCGGCCGAGCTCCCGTCATCGAACGGAATCGGGAGCGCACGCGGCCTCGCGCGTCTCTACGCCTCGTGCATCGGCGAGGTCGACGGCCACCGGACGCTGCAGCCCGAGACAGTCGATCGTGCCGCCACGAAACGCGCCTGCGGCCAGGACGAGGTGTTGATGACCGACAGTTGCTTCGGTCTCGGCTTCATGCTCGGGTCGTCGCTCGGCGCGGCGAATCCGCTGCGAGCATTCGGGCATGCCGGCGCCGGTGGCTCTCTCGGATTCGGCGATCCCGACACCGGGCTGGCGTTCGGATACGTGATGAACGACCTGCGCTTCGACCCGCGGGGCGATCCGCGCAGTGCGGAGCTCGTGCGCGCGGCCTACCGGGCGCTCGAGCCGGGGAGCTGATCGAAAGGGAGGGCGCGGTCGGCGCGCGGCTCCTCGGGTAGGCCGAGCACCCGCTCACCGACGATGTTGCGTTGGATCTCGTCGGTGCCGCCGCGAATCGAGATCGACGGCGCGGTGAGGAACAACGTCTGCCATTCGCCGTGCGGATCGAGCGCCGCGTCGGCGCCGAGGAGGCGCGCCGCGAGCGCGGCGTACGACTTGAACAACGAGGCGCCGCGCACCTTCATCCCCGACCCTTCCGGACCCGGACGTCCGGCCCGTGCGGTATCGCGGGCCCGGCGCGCGGTGTATCCCATGACCCGCGTCTCGATGAACAACCTCGCCAGCTCCCCGCGGATCACGGGGTCGGACGCGCGTCCGCGCGCGCGGGCGAGCTCGACGAGCCGGCCGACGTCGAGCAGCCCGCTCGTACCGCCGGCAGTCGACGCGCCCCGCTCGTACGACAGGCACGTGAGCGCTACCCGCCATCCGTCGCCGACCTCGCCGATTCGGTCGGCATCGGCGACGCGCGCGTCGTCGAGGAAGACCTCGGTGAAATGCGCGTCGCCGTTCATCTGTCGCAACGGGCGGACGTCGACACCCGTGCTCCGGAGGTCGAGTCCGAAGGCCGTGATGCCGCGATGCTTGGGCACCGAGAAATCGTGGCGGGCGAGCAGGAGCCCGAAGCGTGCGTACGCGCCGCGGCTCGTCCACACCTTCTGACCGCTCATGCGCCACTCGTCGCCGTCGCGTGTCGCGCGCGTCGCGAGTCCGGCGAGGTCCGACCCTGCGCCCGGCTCCGAGAACAGCTGGCACCAGATCTCGTCACCGCTCGCGATCGGCGGCAACCAGCGCGCGCGCTGCTCGGCGCGACCGTGGGTGAGCAAGGTTGGCCCGACGAGCTCGAGGCCGACGAGGTACGGATACAGGTCGGGTACCGAGAAACCGGCCAGCTCGCTGCGCACGATGCCGACCTGCTCGGGCGTCGCGTCGAGACCCCCGTACGCCTTCGGCCAGGAGGAGACGGCCAGCCCCGAGCCCGCGAGCGCCTGCAAATACGCGCGGCCGGCGGCGAGATCGTCGGAACCCGCGCCGAGCACCGAGGTGTGCCCGTCGGCGCGCCGTGGCGACAAGCGCGCCGCGAGCTCGGCGTGCACCCACGCGCGGAAGTCATCCATTGCGCACCATGTCTCGCAGCTCGTCGCGCAGGGGAGACTTGCGCACCTTGCCGCTCGCCGTGCGCGGAAGCGTCGCGCGCACCTCCAGACGCTCGGGCAGCTTGAAGCGCGCCAGGCCACGTTCGAGCAGGTGTGCGCGCAGGGCCTCGAGGGTGGGATCCGAGCCGGGGTTCGGGATCACGTACGCGCACACCTTCTCGCCCATCACGCCGTCGGGCATCGGAACGCACGCGGCCTCCGCGATTGCGGGATGCGTGACCAGGAGCGCCTCGACCTCTTGGGCGGAGATATTTTCACCGCCACGGATGATGATGTCCTTCAGCCGGTCGACGATCGTGAGGTACTCGCCGTCGTACCGCGCGAGGTCGCCGGTGCGGAACCAGCCGCCGGCGACGAACGCGTCGGCGTCGAGCTCGGCGTCGAGATATCCGACGAACATCTCGGGTCCGCGGACGAGAAGCTCGCCCGGCGTACCGGGTGCCAGGTCGGCGAGTGTCTTCGGGTCGACGATGCGCAGCTCCGCGGCGCCGATCAAGCGACCGTCCGTGGTTGCGTCGAGCTCGGGATCGTCGCCGAGGCGACCGGTTGTGAGCGTCGGGTATTCGGTCGATCCGTAGGTGCGCTTGCACCAGCAGCCGAACGCCTGCGCGCCCTCCCGTACCATCGCGGGAGCGACGCCTGCGCCCCCGAGC
>JALYLU010000229.1 GCA_030774075.1 Actinomycetota bacterium
CCTCCCTCGGACGGTGTGGGAGGAATCGTACCGATCTAACGCTGGCGTCCTCGGCGTCCGGCCCGGCGTTGCGCCCGCGCGATGGCGAGGTCGATGAGGCGGTCGAGGAGCTCGGCGTAGGGCACCCCGGAGACCTCCCAGAGCCGCGGGTACATGGAGATCGGTGTGAACCCGGGGATCGTGTTGACCTCGTTGACGATGAAGGCGCCGTCGTCCCGTAGGAAGAAGTCGACCCGGGCCATCGCCTCGCCGCGGCAGGCCTCGAACGCCCGAATTGCAAGGTGTTGCACCTCGGCGGTCTGATCGGGCGACAACGGCGCGGGTGCGCGCAGCTCGGCCTTTCCGTCTTCGTACTTGTCCGCGTAGTCGTAGAAGTCGGCGGCCGGGACGACCTCGCCCGGGAGCGACGCCACCGCCGGGTCGTCGCCGAGGATGCCCACCTCGATCTCCCGGCCCCGCACCATCTCCTCCGCGAGCACCCATTCGTCGTACGTGAGGGCGTGCGCGATCGCTTCCCGCAGCTCCGAGCGCGTGCGCGCCTTGCGCACGCCCACCGACGACCCCATGTTCGCAGGCTTCACGAAACACGGAAACGCGAGCTCGGCCTCGGCGCGACGAATGAATTCGTCGACGTCCTGCCCATCGCGCAGCGTCAGGGTGCGCGCGGTCTCGAGGCTCGCGCCCGCGAACATCCGCTTCATCGCAATCTTGTCCATCGCGATCGCCGACCCGAGCACGCCCGCGCCGACATAGGGCATGCCGGCCAGCTCGAGCACGCCCTGCACGGTGCCGTCTTCGCCGTAAGGGCCGTGCAACAAGGGGATCACGACGTCGACCTCACTCGTCCGGGACGCGCTCGGTACCGGCACGAGATCGCCTTCGACCGCGAACGCGGTCGGGAGCGCGTCACGGCCCGCGTCCAGCATCCGCTGCGCCTCGGCCGCGAGCAGCCAACGACCGTCGGTCGTGATCCCGACCGGGACGACGTCGTACTTGCCGGGATCGAGCGCCCGGGCGACCGCGACCGCGGTCACCCGCGAGACGTCGTGCTCGGCCGACTGTCCCCCGAAGAGGAGCATGACTCGGCGGCGCGGCGAGGGCACAGGTGCATTCTGACTCACATCACCTGAAGAACTGCGCGAATCCCGAGTCCCATGATGAAGAGGCCGCCCAGACCGTACGCCAGCTCCATCCAGCCGCGGGCTTGCCAGACGTAGCGATACGAGTAGAGCAACCCGACGGTGATGAACGCGACGAAGCCGTAGAACATGTGAAAGCGGGGCGGCTCGTAGTGCTGCACGCTGACGAGCAGCACGCCGAGCAGAACCTGGAACATCATCATCGATTCCGCGACGATCGTCGGCCACCACAGCCAACGCGTCCGCCAACGCGGCCAGCGCCACGCGCCGAGCGTGTAGCCACCTGCGAGGAGGTTCGCGACGATCGCGCTGTAGCCCCAGATGCGATGGACGTCGAACAGCACTAGAGCGCTTGGTCGTCGGAAGCTGCGAACGCCGACTCCCCGCCGCGCAACAAGTTCTTCAGCACCTTGCCCGCGGGATTGCGCGGGAGGGGCTCGTCGCGGAGCTCTACGTACTCGGGCACCTTGAAGTTCGCGAGGCGCTCGCGGCAGAAGGCGCGCAGATCTTCCGAGGTTGTGTCGGAGCCAGGTCGGAGCTGTACGACCGCCTTCACCTCTTCACCGAGCGTCTTGTGCGCGACGCCGACGACCGCAGCGTCGACCACGTCGGGATGGTCGAACAACACGTTTTCGATCTCGACGCAGTACACGTTCTCGCCCGCGCGGATGATCATGTCCTTCGCCCGGTCGACCAGATAGAGAAAACCGTCGGGATCGAGGTATCCGATGTCGCCGGTGTGGAACCAGCCGTCGGTGAACGCGGTCGCGTTCGCGTCAGGCCGGCGCCAATACCCGTGCGCCATGACCGTCGGACCCTTGATCCAGATCTCGCCCCGCTCACCGGCCGCGGTGTCGCGACCCTGCTCGTCGACGACCCGTAGTTCGACCGTCGGTGCGGCGCGCCCGACCGAACCGGGATGCGCGAAGTAGTCGTCGCCGCCGTGCGCGGTGGCCACCGACGCCGTCTCGGTCAAGCCGTACGCGGTCGTCAGCGTCTGGCGCATGTGCGGGAACACCCGCTCGATGCGTTCGATGAGTTCGGGTGCCGCCGGCGCCCCGCCGTACGACGCGCGCTTGACCGATGTGAGGTCGTACCGGTCGAGGTTCGGCGATTCGAGAATGCGCCACATGATCGTGGGGACACCACCGATCGACGTGACCCGCTCTCGCTCGATCGTCCGCATCGCGGTATCGGGATCGAAACGACCGACCGGCATCAGCACGACCTTGCCTCCGGTCGCGTACGCGAGCGTCATGGTCGACAGACAACCCGTCACATGGAAGAGCGGCACGACGAGCAGCGAGCACGACTGGAGACCGGCTTCGGCTTCGGGTGGCGGCGTCCCCCGCAACGCCTGAGCGACGCCCATCACGATGATGTTCTGGACGTTCGCGATCGCCTGGCGATGCGTAACGGTCGCGCCTTTCGGCTTTCCAGTAGTGCCCGACGTGTAGAGGATCGCGAGGACGTCGTCCTCGTCGATGGGCGACTCGGGCATCCCGGGATCGCGCGGATCGGCGATCAGCTCCGCGAACGAGCGTGCGCCGGCGTCGGCCGCGCCGTCGATGACGAAGGCGTGCTGCAAAGCCGGCAACGACTGCAATCGGTCGCGCACGAGCGCGATGCGGCGGGCGTCGGCGATGAGCACCTTGGCTTCGGAGTCGCGGAGCCCGAACTCGAGCTCCTCCGCCTTCCACCACGCGTTGAGTGGCACGAGCGTGACCCCGAGGACGGCGCATGCCCACCACGTGATCACCCACTCGGGCACGTTCGCCGATACGAGGACGACCCGGTCGCCGCGCTGCACACCGAGCTGCGCGAGCGAGCGCGCCAGCACCCGGGACATGCGATCGTGCTCGCCATAGGTGAACCGCCGGTCTTCCTGCACGACCCAGTCGAGGTCGGCGCGCGCCGCGTTCTGGGCCATCAGCTCGCGTAGGGAACGCATGCGGTGCTTGTAGACCTGCATCGGATGGCCCACGACGTCGTCGACGATGATCTCGAATGCGCCCCCCGAGCCGGTGAGTCGTGCGATCGGATCGACCGCCGTCACGCGTACTCCTCTTGGATGACATCGAACGCGAGCAGGTCGCTCCCCGTGCTGACGGGCCCCTGCTGGGTGTGTTGGGCATGACCCTGGCCGAACGCCTGGCTGTTGAGCCAGCGCTCGAAGTCCTCGGTCGAGCGCCAACGCGTGTAGACGTAGAACACGTCCTTCCCGTCGGTCGGGCGCAAGAGCTCGAACGCCTCGAACCCCTCCATCTTGGAGACCTCGCCGGCGCGGTGGGCGAACCGCTCGACCAGCTCGTCGGCTCGTTCGGGCGGCACGGTGATGGCATTGATGCGGACCACAGACATGGCCGCATTCTCGCGGCCACCTCCCCCGAATGCCCAGTCGGGCCGGGGACGCCCGTCGCTAGCCTTCCGGCTGCTCGCGCAAGAAGAGTTCGATCTCGGACACCAGATCGTCGGCCGTTGCGCCCTGCTCACGATCGATGCGGTCGACGACCTCCCGCACCTCTGGTCGGGTCGCGAGCCCGGCATCGACGCGCGCCGCGTACGCGTCGCAGCGTGCGTCGAGCGGGCGCAGGTCGAGCTCGAGCCGCCCGAGCTCGGCGAGTCGTCGCAGCAACGCGCGGACTGCAGGCGGCGAGGGCGAGCCCGAGACGTACTGCGGAACTTGGGCCCATAGACCGGCGCTCCGTACGCCTGCGTCTCCGAGCGCGCGCTGCACGATCGTCTGCAGCCCGGTCGGTCCGCCGTATGCGAACCGGAGCGGCGCGATCTCCTGCGCGAGCGAATGATGTGTCGCAGTGGCGAGAACCGGAACGGGTCGTCGATGCGACACGAGCGACGGCATCCCCGCAACGGTGTACGCGTCGTGGACGCGCAACGTTCGGGCCACGTCGACGACGGCCGCCGAAACCGTCGGCCACTGCAACGAAGGCTCCGGTCCGGACACGAGGACGACGTCGCGCCCCAGCCGTCCGGAGACGAACCTGATCGCGGGCCATTCGATGACACGATCGCCGCTTTCGGACCAGTGCGCGTTGGGACGGGTCTGTTGGAGATCCATGTGATCCGTGAGGTCGATCGAACCGAAGTCGTCGGCATCGACCAGCTGCTCACGCATTGCACTCATCGTTCCGGCACCGGCGACACCGGCGTCGACCCAGCCCGAGAGCGCGACGATCATCATCGGCTCTCTCAGTTCCGGCCATCGCTCGACGTTCAGCACCCCTGCATCGTACGACGGCCGGCGACTAAGTTCCGCGACGCATGCGACTTCGCATCTTCACGGAGCCCCAGCAAGGCGCGACCTACGACGAACTGCTTGCAGTCGCGCAGGGAGCCGAGCGGCTCGGCTTCGACGCGTTCTTCCGTTCCGATCACTACCAGCGGATCGGCGAAGGCTCGCCCGGACCGGGTTCGACCGACGCCTGGATGACGCTCGCCGCGATCGGCCGCGAGACCACACGCATCCGGCTCGGCACACTCGTCACGCCCGTGACGTTCCGGTTTCCCGGCCCGCTCGCGATCCAGGTCGCGCAAGCCGATGCGATGAGCGGCGGGCGCGTCGAGCTCGGGCTCGGAGCGGGTTGGTACGACCGCGAGCACGCCGCGTACGCGATCCCGTTCCCTTCGACCGCGGATCGCTTCGCGATGCTCGAAGAGCAGCTCGAGATGGTCACCGGTCTGTGGACCACCCCTCTCGGCGAGCAGTATTCGTTCACCGGCAAACACCATTCGGTCGTCGCGTCACCTGCATTGCCGAAGCCGGTTCAGCAGCCCCGTCCGCCGATCATCATGGGAGGATGGGGCACCAAGCGAACGCCGCGACTGGCAGCGCGCTTCGCCGACGAGTTCAACATCCCCTTCGCGCCGGTGTCGTATTTCCGCGAGGGTTGCGACCACGTGCGCGCCGCGTGCGACGCGATCGGGCGCGATCCCGCGACGATGAAATTCACCGTCGCGACCGTCGTCTGCGCCGGACGCGACGAAGCCGAGTTCCGCCGGCGAGCCGTCGCGAGTGGTCAGGATCCCGATCAGGCGCGTGCCGACGCGGCGGCAGGCACACCTGACGAGGTCGTCGAGCGCATCCACGAGTACGGGCGCGCCGGCGCCGAAACTGTCTACCTCCAGTACCACACGCTCGACGAGCCCGATCATCTCGAACTGATCGGAACGGAAGTCATGGCGAAGGTCGGAGCCGCGTCGTGACGCTGCGCTTCGGCGTGCACACCGGGCTGCAGCACACGTCGATCGACGACCTGCAGTCGTTGTGGCGGCATATCGAGGAGCTCGGTTTCGACTGGATCTCGATCTGGGACCATTTCTACGCGGCCGACGCTTCCGGCGATCCGCACTGTCTCGAGGCGATCACCGCGCACACCGCGCTGGCGGCGACGACGGAACGCGTGACCTGCGGTTCGCTCGTGTACTCGGCGGGATATCGCCATCCCGCGGTACTCGCGAACGCGATGGCGACCCTCGACCAGGTCGCGCGCGGACGCACGGTGCTCGGCCTCGGCGGTGGTTGGTTGAAGGGCGAATACGATGCGTACGGATTGCACTACGGAACGCCCGGCGAACGGCTGCGCATGCTCGAGGAGTACGTGCAATGCGTACGCGGGTTGCTCACCCGGGAACACACCACCTTCGACGGCGAGTTCTTCCACATGCACGACGCGCAGTGCGAGCCCAAGCCGGTGCAGACGCGGCTGCCGATCTGGATCGGCGGCGGCGGCGAGAAAGTCACGCTGCGCATCGCGGCGCAACACGCCGACGGCTGGAACGTTCCGTTCATCCCGCCGGAGGTATGGGCGCACAAGGCCAAGGTGTTGGACGCGCACTGCGAACGACTCGGACGCGACCCTTCCGAGATCACCAAGTCGGTGAACGTCGGAATGGCATTCACCGACGAGGGGCTTCGACGCCAGTTCGGCCCGATCGCCGACGCGGTGAAGCCCGGCGTGCTCTCGGGGAGTGTGCAGGAGATGGTCGGCAAGGTCGGCGCGTACGTCGATGCCGGCGCGTCGTACCTGATCCTCGCGATGCGCGCGCCGTTCGATCGGGACGGCCTCGAGCGGTTCGCAGCCGAGGTCGTCCCGGCCGTACGGGGCTGATCTCGATGGGGCTCGACGATCTCGTTCACGACGCGATCCCCGTGAACCAACCGTACGCCGGCCTGGGCGCGGAGGCGTACGACGTGTGGATGCCGCCGAGTGGCGACGATCCCGACGTCGAGGTCTACCGGCAGTGGATCGAACGCGGTGCAGGACCGGCGCTGGAGCTCGGATGCGGAAACGGGCGACTGCTGGTCGGCTACGCGCGCGAAGGGTTCGATGTCGAAGGCGTCGACTCGTCGGCCGACATGCTCGCGATCTGCGCGGCCCACGGGCGCGAGGCCGGGCTCGACGTCACGTTGCATCACGCCGATTGGCTGACGCTCGACCTCGGCCGCACCTACGCGACCATCTACAACCCCGCGGGATCATTCGCGCTGATCGCCGGCGACGAAGACGCCCGCACCGCGCTCGCAGCCTGGCGACGGCACCTCCGGCCCGGCGGTCGACTCTTGATCGCGATGAGTGTGCCGACGGCCGATCTCGACGCGCGGTACGAGTGGCGCGTGCGTCGTAGCGGGACCCGGCCGAGCGATGGCGTGACGTTCATGGTGCACGAGGCAGTGCGAATCGACGGCGAAGCGCAGACCGAGCACGTGCTGAACCGGCACGAGCTGTGGTCAGCGGGCGGCGAGCTCATCACGACGTACGTACGCCGCCACCGGCTGCGATGGTGGACTCGTGAGCAACTCGAGGGAATGCTTCGCACCTGCGACTACGTCGACGTGCGCTCGCACGGCGGAAGCGACGGTTTCATCACCGTCGGCCATTCGGCGTGACGCGAGCACGCCGATCACACTCCCGCGGTCGGTGTGCGCCAGTATTGCGAGATGCCGGAACCCGCAGGCGAGCTGCGCTTCGATCCGCTGACCCGCGAGTGGGTGAACATCGTCGGCAGCCGACAGACACGGCCGAACCTCCCGTCGACCGGATGTCCGTTCTGCGTCGGCGGTCTCGAAGCGCCGGATCCGTACGACGTGCGCTGGTTCGCCAATCGTTGGCCGGCGTACATGCCGGGCGCCCCGGTCGACATCGTCGCTGCGGAAGCCGCCGGAACCACGCGAATCCCCGCGGTCGGCGCGTGCGAGGTCGTGCTGTTCTCGCCCGACCACGACGAATCGCTCTCGACGCTCACGATCGCGCAGGTGCGCAAGGTCGTCGACCTCTGGGCCTCGAGAACGCGCGCGCTGCTTGCTCGACCCGAGATCGAGTACGTGCTCGTGTTCGAGAACCGCGGGCGCGAAGTCGGTGCCACCATCGACCACCCGCACGGCCAGATCTACGGCTATGGATTCATCCCGCCCGCACCTGCACGCGAAGCCGCTGTCGCCCGTGCGCACGGCTGCGCCGTC
>JALYLU010000230.1 GCA_030774075.1 Actinomycetota bacterium
GCCCACGATCGTCGCGGGGTCGAGGGGGTCACCGACCTTGAGGTTGCCCGCGACCGCCGCGAGCTTGTCGACCATCTCGTCGTACTTGCTGCGGTGCACAATCGCCCGCGTGGGCGCGGTGCAGATCTGGCCGGAGTGGAACGTCCAGACCGATCCGATCATCTGGATCGCGGTCTTCACGTCGGCGTCGTCGAACACGAGCGCGGCACCCTTGCCACCGAGCTCGAGCAACATGCGCTTCATCGTGCGCCCGCCGACCTCCCCGATACGCGTTCCCACCCCCGTCGAGCCCGTGAACGACACCATGTCGATGTCGCGCGTCTCGATCAGCGCCTCACCCGTCGCCGGCGTCGAGCCGGTGAGCACGTTCACGACGCCGGGCGGGAATCCAACCTCGTGCAGAATGGCGACCAGGTCGATCACGGCGAGCGGGTTCTGCGACGCGGGTCGCACGACAACGGTGTTGCCCATCGCGAGCGCAGGGCCGAGCTTGCCGGCCATGTTGACGATCGGGAAGTTGTACGGCGTGATCGCGGCGACGGCGCCGACGGGTTGGCGGCGCGCGATCGCGCCCATCAAACCGCCCGGCGCGAGCGCGGTTGCCGGCATCTCCATCGGCGGGAGCGGGATCACGTTCGACTCGTGCGCGAGGCGCGCGTACGTCTCGAAGCGGACCCGGGCCTGCGGCACCTGCATCTGCTTGCCGACCGTCGCGGTGCAGCCCGTTTCGGCGATCACGAGCGGCAACAGCTCGTCGAACCGATCGCGCATCGCGTCGGCCGTCTTCTGCAACAGGTCGGCCCGAACATCGGGCGACGCCTGCGACCAGGCCGGGAACGCCTCTCGAGCGGCGCGGGCGGCGTCGAGGGCCTGCTCCTCGGACGCCTCGGGCGCGACGCCGACGACTTCTTCGGTCGCGGGGTTGACGACCTCGTAGCCGCCGTCGGCCCCGTCGACCCACTCCCCGCCGATCAAGAGCTGAGGTCCTGTCATGGCGTGGAACTGTAACGCGTTCTCTTTTCGCAGACCTTCTCGCCGGGGGTCAGCTGACCCCGCGCCCCCGGTCAGGAGTCGAGCTCGAGATGGAGCATCTCGATCGCGTTCGTGCGACAGATCTTGTCGACCTGCTCCTGGGTGAGATCCTTCATGATCTCCTCGGCAACCTTCTTGGTGTGCGGCCAGGTCGAGTCGCTGTGCGGGTAGTCGGTCTCGAACGTCACGTTGTCGACCCCGACCGCGTCGAGGTTGCGCAAGCCGTGCGGATCGTCGAAGAAGCAGCCGTAGACGTGCGCGTAGTAGTACTCCGACGGCGGGCGCTTGACCTTGTCGGCGACACCACCCCAGCCGCGGTTGTCCTCCCACACCTTGTCGGCGCGCTCGAGGACGTAGGGGATCCAACCGATCTGACCCTCGCTGTACGCGATCTTGAGCCGCGGGAACTTCTCGAACAGGCCCGACATCAACCAGTCGGTGAGCGACATCGCCGCGTTCATGTAGGTAAGCGTGCTGCCGACCGCCGCGGGTGCGTCAGCCGACGTCGACGGCATCTTCGACGACGACCCGATATGCATGCACACCACGGTGTCGGTCTCTTCGCACGCGGCGAGGAACGGATCCCAAAAGCCGTCCTTGTCGTGCATCGACGGCAGGCCGAGGAACGCCGGGATCTCCGAGAACGTCACCGCGTGATTTCCCCGCGCCGCGTTCCGCCTCACCTCCGCCGCCGCGAGGTTCGGGTCCCAGAGCTGCACGATGACGAGAGGGATGAGGCGCCCGTTCGTGCCCGCGCACCATTCGTCGACCATCCAGTCGTTGTACGCCTTGACGCAGAGGTCACCGAGCTCGCGGTCCTTGCGCTCCGTGAACGTCTGCCCGCAAAAGCGCGGGAAGCTCGGGAAGGCGAGCGACGCCTCCACGTGGTTCACGTCCAGGTCCTCGAGGCGAGCCTTCTGGTCCCAGCAACCCTTGCGCATGTCGTCCATCGTGATCGGACTGACGGTGATCTCGTCGCGCGGGTAGCCGGCCGCGGCCGACAATCGGGTGAGCGGGTACTGGAGGTCTTCGATGAGCCACCAGTCACACCACAGACCGTCTTCGTCGTCGCCCGCATCGTCGTAGCTGAAGACACCTCCGACGAACTTCATGTTCTTCACCTTGCGGCGAACGATGCGCGGCCCGATCGCCTTGAACTTCTCGGGAAGGCGGTCTTGCCAGACGTTCGGCGGCTCGATCACGTGGTCGTCGACGGAGATGATGCGAGGGATCTGAGGCGCCATGGGACCAGGCTACATGCGGCGATCCGGCCGGCCCTAGGGCGTCCGGCGCCATGCCGCCACGACCTCGTCGGTCGTGGTGATCGTGGCGACGAGCGCGAGCGTGTTGTCGATCACCGCTTGCGCGTAGTCGACCGGGACACCGGCGACGGCATCGCGCGGCATCACGATCTGATAGCCGCGATTGACCGCGTCGAACGCGAGGTTCGTCATCCCGATGTTGACCGACGCGCCGACGCCGACGATCGTCGTCGCGCCGAGGTTCCGCAGGATGGAGTCGAGCTGCGTGCCCGTCATCGGACCGATGCCGTGATAGCGCGGCAACACCAGGTCGCGCGGGTCGACACCGATCTCCTCCGGCACCTGAACCGCGGGAGTTCCGGGCGACAGTCGAACCGGAGACTTCCTCACTGCAGCGAAGAGACGGGCGTTCGCATTCGCGCCCCGACCGTCGTCACGGGTCTCGGCCGTGCAGTGCAACACGGTGACCCCGACCGCTCGGGCGGCGTGCGCGAGGCGCGCGCAGTTGCCAACGAGATCCACGGCCGCGGCCGCCTCCGCGAGCGCGGGCAACACCGACGGCGAACCGATCACCCCGTTCTGCACCTCTTGCAGCACGAGCGCGGTGTGCTCCGGCGCCACGAGTGCCTGCAGGTCCAGCGCCATCCCTACTCCTCGACAAACCCTGTATCGGCCCGCGCATCGCGCAACACGTCCTTCAAGATCTTGCCCGCCGCGTTGCGTGGCAGCGACTCGCTGCGCACCTCCCAGTGTTCGGGCACCTTGTAATAGGCCAGCTCCGCGGCACACCACGTGCGTACGGATTCGACATCGACGGTGTGCCCCGGCCGGGGCACGAGCACGGCCTTCACCGTCTGGCCCAGCTCGGGATGCTCGACGCCGATGACCGCGCACTCCTCGACGTCGGGATGATCCTCGATGCGCTTCTCGATCTCGACCGGGTACACGTTCTCGCCGCCCCGGAAAATCAGGTCGCGCTTGCGCGACGAGAGGTAGAGCCGGCCGCCTTGCATCCGTCCGATGTCGCCGGTGCGCAACCACCGCCCGGGCGCGATCGTTTCCGCAGTCGCCTCCGGCCGGCGCCAGTAGCCCGGCATCACCATCGGGCCGCGCACGCACACCTCGCCCTCGATGCCTTCGGGCACCGCCGCGCCGAGCGGATCGCGGATCTCGAGCTCTACGGTCGGGAGCGGTCGGCCGACCGACATCGGGAAGTCGATCAGCTCCTGTCCGTTGTTCAGGGTCGCGAGCGCCGCGCATTCGGTCTGGCCGTACCCGATACCGACGCTGTGCCGCGCGTTCGGAAAGACACGTCGGGTCCGCTCGATCAGCGACGGCGCGACCGGCGAACCGCCGCCACCCACCGTTGTGATGCTCGAGAGGTCGTACTTGCCGACATCCGGGTGGTTCACCATGCGGTGCAGGACGGTCTCGGTGAACGACCAGCCGGTGCAGCGCTCGCGTTCGATCACCTGCATTGCGACCGCGGGATCGAAACGTCCCATGAGCCACACGCTCTTCAACCCGGTCGCGAGCATCATCACCGCCGCGCTGTGCAGACCCGACACGTGGAACAGGGGGCTCGACACGAGCTGGCAGTGCGGGCGCGGCGGCGGATCGCCGGGGCGAGGCGGCGGCGCGAGCATCGCGGCCTTGGCGCCGCTGTAGAAGTTGAGCATCAGGTACGACGTCACGTTGCGATGCGTGTTGATCGCGCCCTTGGGCCGGCCCGTCGTTCCCGACGTGTACAGGATGATCGCCGGATCGTCCTCTTCGACCTGCACGTCGGCGAACGGCGCGTCGGCGAACCGGGCGGCGGGCGCGTACGCCTCGAGCTCGGCGAAGTCGTCCTCCATCACGACGACCGGCGCGCCGAGGTCGTCGCCGGCCAGACGCTCGATGCGCTTGCGGTCGGCGACGAGCGCCTTCGGCTCGCAGTCGTCGAGGAAGTAGCGAATCTCGGACCCCGTCGACCACCCGTTCAACCCCACGGCGACCGCGCCCAGGCTGATCGCCGCCCAGAAGGAGATCACCCACTCGGGGCGGTTCGCGCCGAGGATCGCGACGCGGTCGCCGGGCTGCACGCCGAAGCGATCGTGCAACGCCGTGGCGACCGACGCCACGAGGCGTGCGTGCTCCGCGTAACTGAGCCGGCGCTCGTCCACACCGTCGGTGGCGAGCATGTAGGTGTTGTCACCGAAGTCGACCGACTTCACCAAGAGATCGCGCAACGTGCGGATGCGGTTCTTGAACGAACGGATGATCACACCGTCGACCTCGACGTCGACGAGCTCGAACGGCGCGCCCTCGGCGAGCAACGTCGCCTCGACCCGCGTGACCGCTTCCGGAACTCCGACCGGCGTCATCCAGAAAACCTATAGCCGAGGAATGACGGCGTGCAGAAGCTCGGCGATCTCCTGCGCGCAGTCGAGGAACACCTCGAGGTCACCACCCGCGGGGTCGAGCACGTCTTCGCCGGGCTCGAGGTCCACCTCGTGCAGGCGCATCCGGGACAGCCGATCGGCGAGCGGCGTGCCGTCGTCGGTGAGGTCGCGCGCCAGACGCTTGAGCGTCGCGGTGCGCGGTGCAGCTTTCGGATGGACGCGCCGCATCCACGACACGTGCTCGCGCGCCAACGCGATCACGAGGTCGGCAGAGTCGAGCTCCTGAACCGTCGCCTGGCGGCTCCGGTGGTCGGGGATCGGCAGGCCGAGTGAGGCGATGGCGTCGCGCGTTCGCCAGCTCATCGGCATGCCCTCGATTACGTGCGTACCCGACGTCGTGACGAGTAGACCCGGCACGTGCTCGCGTAGGAACGCGCCCGCCATCACGGAACGAGCGGCGTTCCCGGTGCACAAGGTGACGATGTGGAGGTCGGTCATTCCCGGGTACCCATTCGGGGCCGGACACTACCGGTCGGGCAGAATGCTCCTCGTGCCGTACACGCTCGTCCTGTTGCGCCACGGGCAAAGCGAGTGGAATCTGAAGAACCTGTTCACCGGTTGGGTCGACGTCGACCTCACCGGGCAGGGTCGCGACGAGGCGCGCCGCGGCGGGCGCGATCTGGCGAGCGCGGAGGTGCGGCCCGACGTCGTCCACACCTCCGTCCAGGTGCGCGCGATCAGAACCGCCGAGCTCGCGCTCGACGAATGCGCGCGGAAGTGGATCCCGGTGCGCCGTTCGTGGCGATTGAACGAGCGGCACTACGGCGACCTTCAGGGGAAGGACAAGCGCGAGACGACCGCGCAGTTCGGAGCGGCGAAGGTGAAGGTGTGGCGTCGCTCATACGACGAACGGCCGCCCGATCTCGATCCGACGCTCGCGAGGAACACAAAGCGTTGGGGCTACGACGAGCGGTACGCGGCGCTGCCGCGCGACCTGCTGCCGCGCGCCGAATGCCTGAAGGACGTACTGGAGCGGATGCTGCCGTGGTGGTACGACGCGATCGTGCCCGACCTTCGCACCGGCGCGACGGTCCTCGTCGCGGCGCACGGCAACTCGTTGCGCGCGCTCGTCAAGCATCTCGACGGCCTGACGGCCGAGGAGGTCGTCGAGCTCAACCTGCCGACGGGCGAGCCGTTGCTCTACGAGCTGAACGACGACCTCAGGCCGCGGCCGCGCAAGGGTCCGGGCGGCGTGAAGGGCCGATTCCTCGACCCGAAGCGCGCACTGGCGGCGGCGGCCGCGGTGGCCAAGCAGGCCGGCTGACGCCTCGAGGTGACCAGACCGAGGTCACCGAGAGCGAGAATCACCGAAGAGACCTATCTCTCGCGCGGCCGTCGGTCCGGTCGCCGCATTCCGATCCCGATCCGGGATCGCATCCCTCGCCGCCCGCGGACAGGACCCGCACGATCGGGACCGGCTCGGTGAGCCCGCGGACGAACACGGGACCGAGCGGCTCGAAGCCGACGCCCGCGCGCTCGCCGATGACATCCGCCGTCGCCTCCGAGCAGAGCACCTCACCCGGTCCCGCGAGATCGACGATGCGGGCGGCGAGGTTGACGTCGCGACCCACGATGTCGTCGCCGCGCCGCCGCGGGCAACCCCAGTGCACTCCCATTCGCACCCATAACGGGACGTTGCCGACGTCTGCGATCGCACTGAGGGGCCCGGCGTCGGCGGCTTCGTTCACGGCGTCGAAATCGCGCTGGAGGCGCAGGCACGTATCGATCGCCTCGCGGGGGTCGTCGAACCAGAGCAGCAGACCGTCGCCGAGCTCCTTCACGACCCGCGCCGTCAAGGGAAGCGCAGCTCGCACCATGCCCTCCTGGCGTTCCAGGAGCGCGAGCGCCACGTCGTCGCCGTGCGTGTCCGTGAGCGCCGTGAAACCGACGATGTCGGTGAACACGATGGCGCCGTGTTCGGCCATCAGTCGCTCGACACGCGGATCGCGCCACTGACGCTCGCGACCGCGATCTCGCCATCTTCACCCGGCGGACAATCGCACTGGATGCGTCCGCTGATCGAACGCAATCGGGTCGTCGGCCTGGTCGCGGCCGGGACCCGGACCTCGACCTTGCCCGACACGGTGTGCACCGACACCGACCCGGCGCTCGGGGCGAGCGAGAGCAACACCTTGCCGCTGACGGTCTTCACCTCGGCGCCGCCGACGTGTTCCAAGAGCACCACGCCCGAGATCGCCGCCACCGTCGCGCGCCCCGCGCTTCCCACGTGCACTCCGGCGCTCTTGGTCATGATTCGGCACTCGCCCGAGCACGTTCCGATGTCGATCTTTCCCGACTTCGTACGCACGTCGATGCGGGCGGCTTCGACGACTCGGATCTTTCCGCTCACCGTCGCGACGCGTACTGCGCCGAGGGTACCGAGGAGCTCGATCTTGCCGGAGACGGTGCCGACCGTGACGTCGGTTCCGGGGGCGCAGCGCACCTCGATCGTGCCGGACGACGGTGCGCGCCGGACGTGGATCGTGCCGTCGTCGTGCTGCTCGATCGTGCCGCCGTCGACCGAGAGCTCGATTCCTTCCTCCGTCAGCACGCGAACGTCCCCACTGCGGGTCGTGATGTGCACTGGAGAGAGGTCGGGCATCGACGCGCAGCCTACGCGTCTTCATCAGCGCGGGCGCCGGCGGCAGTTACATCGGCGCCGGCGTCGGCGACGACGAGAGGTGCGGGCAGCGGCCGCGCGTGGGCGAGCGCCAGGTGCTGCACCGCGCGCGTCAAGGCGACGAAGAGGAGCCGCACACCGTGGGGCTCCTCTTCCGCGATCTCGGCCGGCTCCGCAACGATCACCGCATCGAACTCGAGCCCCTTCGCGAGGCGGGCCGCCAACACGACGAGGGGCCGGTCGGGCGCGACCTCGCCCGG
>JALYLU010000231.1 GCA_030774075.1 Actinomycetota bacterium
ACCACCCGCGCCACACCGGCGGCGAACCGATCGCTCGCGTCGTCGACGGTGCGGACGCCCCCACCCGTCTGCACCCGGGCCCCCACGTTCGCGCAGATCGCCTCGATCACCGAGAGATTCGGATTCCCGCCGTCGCGTGCCGCGTCGAGGTCGACCACGTGGATCCAGCGTGCGCCGGCCGCGTCGAACCGGCGCGCGACCGCGACCGGGTCGTCGTCGTAGATGGTCTGGTTCTCGTAGTCGCCCCGGGCCAGGCGCACGACCTTTCCGGAACGAAGGTCGATCGCGGGATAGAGGTCCATCAGCCCTCCGCCGGGCTCGCGACCGCCTCCACGAAGTTGCGCAGCATGCGCATCCCCACGTCTCCCGACTTCTCCGGATGGAACTGCGTCGCCCAGAGCGGGCCGATCTCGACGGCCGCCGCAAACCGCCGGCCGTAGTCGCACCACGCGGCCACGACGCCATCGCGTTCGGGTTCGGGGGCGTACGAGTGGACGAAGTACAACCACGCCGGATGCGGGAGGTGTGCACCCAACCGCGAACCGGCCGTGACGTCGAGCGTGTTCCAACCCATCTGCGGAAGCCGAACCGTCGTCGGCAGCCGCGTCACGCGGCCGGGCACCACGCCCAGACCAGTGACCTCGGGCGTCTCGTCGCTGCCGTCGAACAACATTTGCATTCCGATGCAGATGCCGAGAAACGGCCGGCCGTCGGTGGCGGCCGACTTCGTCGCGGGTTCCAGGCCGGCCGCGCGCAGCGCCTGCATGCAGGCACCGAACGCGCCCACGCCCGGGAGCACCACCGCATCGGCCCGCTCGATCTCGCGCACGTCCGAGGTCAGGACGGCATCGGCTTCGACGTGTTGCAGCGCCTTCTCCGCCGATCGCAGATTACCGATCCCGTAGTCGACGACCGCGATGCGCGGCCCGCTCACGAGGACAACGTGCCCTTCGTCGAGGGCACGTTGTCGCCCTCGACCGTCACGGCGTCGCGCAAGGCCCGGGCGACACCCTTGAACGTCGCCTCGATCACGTGATGACCGTTTTTGCCGCTGATACTCCGGAGATGCAGCGTGACGCGGGCGCCGTCGACGAATCCCTTCCAGAATTCCTCGGCGAGTTGCGGATCGAAGGTGCCGATCCATTCGGAGACCGGGTCGACCGCGTAGACGAGGAACGGTCGACCGGAGAGATCGAGCGCGACCTGCACGAGCGCCTCGTCGAGCGGGACCAGAGCGTTCGCGAACCGGCGCACGCCCCGCTTGTCGCCGAGTGCCTCGCGCAGCGCATTGCCGAGCACGATCCCAACGTCTTCGACCGTGTGGTGCAGGTCGACGTCGAGATCACCCTTCGCCTCGATCCGCAGGTCGAATCCGGCGTGCTTGCCCAGCTGTTCGAGCATGTGGTCGAAGAACGGAATACCGGTCGAGACGGTCGTCGCGCCGCAGCCGTCGATCGTGAGCGACAACTCGACGGTCGTCTCCTTCGTCTCCCGTCGCAACTCGGCCTGGCGCGTCGGGTTCGTCATGTCACGACCTCCGGAAGGGCCTCGCCCAGTGCGGCGAGGAATGCGTCGTTCTCTCCGGGCGTGCCGACCGTCACTCGGAGGCATCTCTCGATCCTCGGCCACGACGAGAAATCGCGCACGAGAACGCTACGCGCCAGGAGTCGCTTCCACAGCTCGTGGGCGTCGCCCGCGACCCGGAACAAGAGGAAGTTGGCGCCCGACGGGCAGACGTGGATGCCGTCGGTTGCCGCGAGTGCGGCGAACAACCGCCCCCGCTCCTCGACGAGTGTCGCGACCCGGTGCTCCATCTCCGCACCGAAATCGAGTGCGAGCGCTCCGGCGATCTGCGTCGGGACCGAGAGATTGTACGGAAGCAACACCTTCTCGAGCTGGCTGATCATCCAGGTCGGCGCGACCGCGAAACCGAGCCGGACGCCGGCGAGCGACCACACCTTGGAGTAGGTGCGAACGACCGCGAGCGGGAGGTCTTCCGAGACGAGCTCCGAAGCGCTCCACGGCGCGAACTCACCGTATGCCTCGTCGACGACCAGCAGCGCGCCGAGATTCGCGGCGGCACCTGCTAGTCGTTCGACGGTGTCGCGCGGCTCGACCGTTCCCGTGGGATTGTTCGGGCTGCATACGAACACGACCGACGGCCGCGTTCGCTCCATGGCCTCGATCGCGTCGTCGGGGTCGATCGCGTAGTCGGTTCGCCGTTCGCTCGCGATGACGCTCGTGCCCGTTCCGCGCGCGATCTGGGCGTGCAGCGCGTATGTCGGCTCGAACATCATCGCGCGGCGCCCGGCGCCGCCGTAGGTGAGCAACAGCGTCTGCAAGATCTCGTTGCTGCCGTTGCCGCACAGCAGCCGGGCGGGAGATTGACCGAGAAACGCCCCGAGCGAGGCCCGCAAATCGGTTGCGGCGCGGTCGGGATATCGGTTCCATTCGACGGTGCGAAGGGCATCGAGCCAACGTTCGACGAACGCGGCGGGCGGTGCGTACGGACTCTCGTTGGTGTTGAGCCGCACCTCGACCGCGACCTGAGGCGAGTGGTAGCCCTCGAGCGCGCGTAGGTCGTCGCGCGGGAGCGGCCGCGTTCCGGTCACGACCGCGGCTCCTCGCGCATGCGGACCGCGTCGGCGTGAGCCCACAACCCCTCGGCTTCGGCCATCGACCGGGCCGCGGGCCCGACCCGCGCCAGTGCCGGCGGGTCGACACGCACCACGTGGATGTGCTTTTGGAAGTCGGCAACCCGGAGCGCGCTCGCGAACCGCGCGGTGCCGCCCGTCGGCAGCACGTGATTGGTCCCTGCGACGTAGTCGCCGATCACCGCGGATGCGTGCGCCCCGACGAAGACCGCACCGGCGTTGCGCACGAGGGGCACGAGCCGGTCGGCGGCCGCGCACATCAGCTCGAGGTGCTCGGGGGCGATCGCGTTCGCGGCATCGAGCGCGCGCGCCGCGTCGTCGACGAGAATCACCCGCCCCGCCGTGTCCAATGTCGACACGGCTTCGTCGCGTCGGGCCGCGGTGACGAGCAGCGCGTCGAGCGCGAGCTCGATGCGCTCGGCCACGCCTTCGTCCCACACGATCAACGCGACCGCGCCGCCGGGCCCGTGCTCGGCCTGCGCGAGGAGATCGACCGCGACCCACGCGGCATCGACGGTTTCGTCCGCGACGATCGCGACTTCGGAGGCGCCCGCGAGGCCGTCGATCCCGACGGTTCCGAAGACCTGGCGCTTGGCTTCCACGACGTAGGCGTTACCCGGTCCGACGATGACGTCGACGGGGCGCAACGCACCCGCCCCGAACGCCATCGCCGCGATCGCCTGCGCGCCACCGATCGCGTACACCTCGTCGACCTCGGCGATCGCGGCGGCCGCGAGGATCGAGTCGTGAACCCGCCCCGACGGATCGGGCGGCGAGCACAGCAGCACCTCGGGAACTCCCGCGACCCGGGCCGGGAGCGCGGTCATCAGCACCGACGACGCGAGAGGCGCGCGGCCGCCCGGCACGTAACAGCCGGCGCGATCGACGGGTAACACCAGCTCCGTCACCTCGACGCCGAGCCGCTCGTGGTGCGCTTCTCGCTCCCGTTGCGCCTCGTGCCACGCGACGATCTGGTCGCGAGCGAGCTCGAGCGCGGCGCGCAGACCCGGCGAGATGCGCTCGAGCGCGGCGGCGATCTCGACCCGATCGACCCGCGGCTCCGACACGTCTGCGCCGTCGAGCCGGGCCGTCAACTCCCGCACCGCCGCCTCGCCGCCGGCCCGGACGCCCGCGATGATCTCGGCCACGGCCGCGCTGACATCGGTGGCCGCGGTCTGCGGGCGCGCGAGCACCGCGCGCAGGTCGCCGGCGATGCCGCGGACGTCGATACGATCGAGCATGGGAGCGGTTCATGGTACCGGTCAGCCCCCTCGAGCCGACCCGATTTGGCGTATGGCACACTGCCCGCGATGAGCACCTCGAGCGACCTCGCCGTGCTGTCGAGCATCACCGCGCAGGTCGACGAGCTGAGCCGTCGGATCACGGCCCTCGCGGAGAGCTACGGCCAGACACCCGACTCGGCCGTGGCCAGCGAGCTGTTCGCGACCGAGCGTGCGTTCGCGACCGCGCGACGATCGCTCGATCGGGCGTCGACCCTGCTCTCACGGATGCAGTAAGCGTGTCTATTGGTCGCTCGCGCTGCGCCTCCCATCTCTATTGGTCGCTCGCGCTGCGCCTCCCATCCGGTCGGCTCCGCTGCCGCTCCCTGGTCGGCTCCGCTGCCGCTCCTTAGACCGCGCCGACGACCCTTCCGGCTGACGGACAGATGCCGGCGAGCCCGCATTCGCTGCACCGCGGCCGGCGCGCGTCGCACACGCGCCGGCCGTGCTCGATCAGCCGCAGCGAGAAATCGCCCCATTCTCTCGGCGGCACGATCGCGCCCAGATCGTTCTCGATCTTCACCGGATCGGTCTCGTCGGTAAGTTTCAAACGCGCGGACAGCCGCGTGACGTGCGTGTCGACCGGCAAGCCGGGTTCGTGGAACCAGACCGAGCGCACAACATTCGCGGTCTTGCGTCCGACTCCCGGCAGGGTGACCAGATCGTCGAGTGCGACGGGGACCTCACCATCGAAGCGCGCCACTACGGCCTGCGCCATTCCGATGAGGTTCTTCGTCTTTGAACGAAAAAAGCCCGTCGACTGGATGATCGTCTCGACCTCGGCCGGATCAGCCGACGCGAGATCGGCAGGTGTCGGGTACTTCGCGAACAGCGTCGGCGTGACCATGTTGACGCGCATGTCGGTGCTCTGCGCTGACAGGACCGTCGCCGCGAGCAGCTCATACGCGTTCGAATGATTGAGTGCGCATTTGGCGTCGGTATACAGCTCTCGAAGCAACTCGACGGCCGACGCCGCCCGCGCCCTTGCACCCCGGGGTCGTGCCACGGCGGCCACGGTACCCTCGTTCCGTGGCCGAACCGTCCGTTGCCGAAGTAACACCGCCGCGCTTCTCGGAGGTCGAATCGCGTGTCGCGCGCATCGACGACGACGCACGCGCGGTCGACGGGCATCCGGCCCTCGGCGACGCGGTCTGGCTCGATCTCGAGCATCCCGGCACCGATTCCGCCGGGTTCCTCGTCGACGACCGGGCGTACGCGCACATTTCCCCGAGCGACAACACGGCCCCGAGCGACAACACGGCCCCGAGCGACAACACGGCCCCGAGCGACAACGCGACGCCGCGGCATTGGACGCTCGGCGTCGCGGTGGCGCCCGAGGCGCGCATCGACGGCACCCGTCGCGCGCTCGTCGCGGCGGCCGTCCGCCATGTGGCCGCACACGGCGGCGGCCGGATCGTGCTCTGGGTGCTCGGCGCCCGCGCCGAGGACGACGCCGAGCTCGCCGCCGAGGGACTGCGACCCGCTCGCGAGCTCTACGAGATGCGCGTCTCCCTGCCGCTCACCTGGAAGCCGAAGTGGCCGGCGGGGGTACGCGTACGCCCGTTCGAGGTTGGCCGCGACGAGGCGCCCTGGCTCGAACTCAACAACCGGGCGTTCGCCGGCCACCAAGAGCAGGGCGGATGGACCGCCTCGACGCTCGCGCGCCGCACGGCGGAGCCCTGGTTCGAGCCGGCCCTGTTCCTCCTCGCGTTCGACGCCGACGGCCTGGTGGGCTTCAACTGGATGAAGATCCACGCCGCGCACGACCACGATCCCGCTCTGGGCGAGATCTATGTCATCGGTGTCGATCCGCGGGCACAGGGAACGGGTCTCGGCCGCGCGCTCGCGATCGCCGGACTCCGGGCGGTGCACGAACGCGGGATCGATACGGGGATGTTGTTCTGCGCGGCCGACAACGAGGCCGCGTTCGAGCTGTACCGGTCGCTCGGCTTCGACGTGCATCGCGTCGACCGCGCGTACGAGTGCGAGGTGCCACCGGCATGACGACTCGCTACGCGATGCGACTGCCCCAGCTCGAGTCACTCATCGCGATGCTCGGCGAGCCCGCCTACCGGGCTCGTCAGCTGCACGAGGGGCTCTACCGGCAGCGCCGCCCGCTCGATTCGCTCACGAACATCCCTCGGGCGCTCCGCGCCCGGCTCGCCGACGAGCTCCCCCTCGCATTCGCGGTCGATACGATGCTGCTCGCCGACGACGACACGACGGCGAAATGGCTGTGGCGCGCCGCAGACGGTGCCCAGATCGAAACCGTGCTCATGCGGTATTCGGCGCGCGCGACGGTCTGCGTCTCCTCCCAAGCCGGCTGCGCGATGGGATGCACGTTCTGCGCGACAGGTCAGGCCGGCTTCGAACGTCACCTGTCGGCGGGCGAGGTCGTCGAGCAGGTTCTGCGCGCGCAGCACGCGTCGCCACAGCGCGTTTCCAACGTCGTGTTCATGGGCATGGGCGAACCACTCGCGAACACCGAGACCGTGATCGATGCGTGCACCCGACTGCACGAGGACCTCGGCATCTCTGCCCGTCACCTCACAGTCTCGACCGTGGGTGTTGTTCCCGGCATGCAGCGGCTCACCGACTTCGACCTGCCGGTGACACTCGCCGTCTCGCTGCACGCGCCCGACGACGCGCTGCGCGAGCAACTCGTGCCGCTGAACCGCCGCTACCCACTCGCCGCCGTGCTCGACGCGGCGCGCGCCTACGCGGAACGCAAGGGTCGCCGAGTCTCGTTCGAGTACGCGTGCATCAACGGAGTCAACGACCTCCCTCATCATGCGGACGCACTCGCGGGGCGGCTGACCGGGTTCCGCGGCGGCGCGCACGTCAATCTCATCCCGCTCAACGACACCGCGGGATACCCGGGCCGACCGAGCGACACCGACCGGATCGCGACGTTCGCCGAGCGACTCCGTGCGGGGGGTGTGCAGGCCACCGTCCGGCGCAATCGTGGGACTTCGATCGACGCGGCCTGCGGCCAGCTCCGCGCGCGAACCCCCTGATCCAAAGCCCGAGGTGCGCCACTGCCCTCACGACGGGCCACAATGGGTCCGTGAACGACACCCGTTGGGTCAACCCGCACCAGCCGCAGACGCTGTACATGGCGGTCATCCTCTGTTACATCCAGGCCGTCTTCTCGCTGCTCTCGATCGGCTACCTCGGTCCTCTGGGGCTTCTCATCACCGCGGGTCTCGGCGGCGGCGCGTTCGGGATCGCAAACGAGAAGAAGTGGGGATACGCGGCCGCAGTCGCGGCGGCCGTGTTTCAGATCCTTCTCTTCGTCGGCTACGGCGGGCTCAGCGCGCTCGGCAACGTCCAGGTGCTGATCGGGTTTGCATTCGACGTCCTGCTCGTTGTCCTGCTGGTCCACCCGATGAGCCGCGACTACCAGCGCATCTGGTTCAAGTGACGGCCGCCGATCTCGTCGCGGCGTGCAGCGCGACGCTGCAGCCGCTGGAGGCCGCCGCCAACGCCGCGTGGTGGGACGCAAACGTCGACGCGCGCGACGAGACACAGCGCCGTCGCGCCGATGCGGAGCTCGCACTCTCGGACGCCCTGGCCGATCCGGCGACCTTCGGCGCGATCCGCGCCGCCCGGTCGGAGCACAGGCTCGACCCCTTGAT
>JALYLU010000232.1 GCA_030774075.1 Actinomycetota bacterium
GCGATGTTCTGCGGCGCGCCGGTCGACGTGACCAAGAACCCCGAGGAATTCACCCACACCATGCCCGGAGCCGTCGACACTGATGTCACGCTCGGTGGAGTTCCGCCGATGATCGCGTCCTGATCGGGCGCCCGCACCGAGCTCTGCTGAGAGACTTCGTGACGGCCGACCTGGTCGGTCCAGTCGACGACGACCGCGAGCCGTTTGTTCGTCAGCGTGGCGTCGGCCCATGAGATGTAGCGGCTGACCGCGAAGCCGATGCCATAGCGCGTGCACGTGTAGTTCGCGCTCGGAACCGGGAAGCCGGTCAGACCCGTTGTCGTCGGCGTCGGGCACGGCGACTCGAGGGTCGCGTTCGCGCAACTGACCGCGAGAACCGTGTTCGCCGCCGTGAACCCGCTCGGTACGGTGCCGCCAGGTGGAACCGTCGGCGTGTTGCACAACACCAGGCTGCTGAAGCTGAAGCGCTGCAGGTCCTCGATCCCCTGGGCGGCGATCTCGTTGGCCTGCCCGCGACTACGGGTAACCGACAGCGTCCGAAGCGATGTACCCATGATCGCCGCAAGCCCCGCGAACAAGATCGCGCTCAACGACAGGGCGATCACCAGCTCGATGAGCGTGAAGCCATCAGAATCAGGCGCGTGCCGACGCGTGCGCGCCATGAACGGCGCCCACGTCCGGGCAACGGGCGGGCGATCACACTCGACCCTCATCGGCCAATATGTCGACATCACACCGCCCGAGATGTAGGTGTTTCCTCTGACCGAGCCGCTCGGTGTGGTCGAGGTTCCGACGGGCCGGCGGGTTCGCCGGAATCACCTTGCCGAGTTGCGTGCGTTGCGTGCCCCGGCGCTCGATGTTCGACAGGCGATGGCGCGGACCTGAGGACGGGTTGCGGCGTGCTCGACCTCGTATCCCGAGAGCGGCACGAGCGGTTTCCGCCCATTTCGGATCAGTCGGGACAAGTTGCCCCTTCCCCAACGCCGACCGGCTCCAAAGCGAACGCGCCACCCGCGCGGAACGAAGCCGAGCGACCACGGATCTGGGAATTGTCAGGGGTTGGAAGCGCGACCTCACCGGTACATAATTCGTTTCGGGGCTCGACGCCGCTGTAGTGCACATGCACTTCCGGCGTCCGAGCGGCGCGGCATATATGCCATACGCTGGGTAGCAAGATTTGGCCGGTTTTGACACGGCACGTGGTATTCTGTACGCGAGTAGTGGGTGACGACGTCGGCGGAGTGGTCGGCGGAGTGTCGGCGGAGTGAGCGTCCCAGATGTTGCCAGGCGGATTCTTAACGCAATTCGACATCTTCAGTGACGCCCCGGTTACGCCGCGCGATCAGAAAGCGTCGGCCGCGGAGTCGCGCCCGTGAGTGCGGCTGACGGGTTCGTGCGCCCGAACGGTGGGTCGAGCGACCGAGAACTCAGCGGTCCGCGCGCAGTGCTCGAGGAGAGCCGCGCCACACTCGCTTTGAGCATCCGTTTGCTCGGCGGATTCCGGGCCGAGCGGTGCGAAGGCCCCGTACCCGACTTCGCCTGGCAAAGACGCGGCGCAAAACAGTTGACGAAACTGTTGGCAATAAGTCCGGGTCACGCGCTGCACCGGGAACAGATCCTCGAAACTCTCTGGCCCAGAGTCGGTGTCGATTCGGCCCGCAACAGCCTCGCGAAGTCGCTACACGCCGCTCGCCAAGCACTCGAGCCCGAGCGGCTCCCCAGGCGTGGCTCTCTGTACATCCAGATACGAGACGACATGATCGCTCTGAACGCGGACCATGTCCTGATCGACGCCGACAACTTTCACCGACTTGCCCAGAGTGCGCTACGGCTGGCAACTGTCGCCGCGTACGACGCGGCTCTCGCGGTGTACACAGGCGTGCTGCTTCCCGGGGACCTGTATGAGGACTGGCCTTCGGAGCGTCGTCGATATCTCGCCGACCTGAACCTACGGTTGCTTCTCGGACTCGCGGAGATGCTGGCGAAACATGGCGACCACCATCGGGCGATCGACTGCCTCCGGAGTGCGCTCCAGGAGGATCAGAGCCGAGAGGACGCGCATCGCCAGCTGATGCGTCTGCATGATGCGATGGGAGCTCGCGACCTCGCGCTTCGCCAGTTCGAGATCTGTCGTGCTCAGCTCGATCGAGAACTCAACCGGGCGCCCGATTGGGAAACCACGATGCTGTACGAGGAGCTTCTCGCGAACAGGGTGCGCCAACGCACCGCGGGACGCTAACCCGGGGTACGAAGCTCTGCGATCGGCCCCGAACTAAATTCGGGCGCGATGCGGCCCGACCGCAACGATCTGTGGCATGTACGGTGACGGCGCGTGGCCGGCGCTATACTTTTCGTGGTCGGCGAGGAAGGATAAGGCGGGCGGAAGGATGGGTTTGGATTCTTTGTCGTCCATGCGTAGCCGTCGACTCAGTAGCGGAACTGACGTCTATGCCGCCACGGAGGTTCAGTCTCGCGGCGAGACTTCGCTAGTGGCCAGACCGTCTGTGCCGTTTACGGTCGCGTCCACCCGCCGCTTGATCCGGACGCATCTGACCGATGAGTGGGTCATAGTCGCATTGGCGGCCGCCTTGAGCATCGGCTTCTTTGTGTGGTACGACGCGCATGGACTGATTGCGGCGTTCGGCGACGCGCGCATCCGGGAGGTCATCGCTCGCCGCGTTGTCGTGAGCCGTACGCCCGGACTCGCCCAATTCGGCAGCACCTGGCTGCCGTTGAACGCCATCGTCTCGGCGCCCCTCATATGGAACGACTTTCTCTTCCGCACCGGGATCGCGGGCTCGATTCCTTCGATGTTGGGTTTTGTCGTCGCAGCTCTGTACCTGTATCGCACCGGCCTCCTCGTGACCTCATCGCGGGCCGCGGGCTGGGTGGCCGCCGCCGCGTTCATGCTGAATCCGAGCGTGCTGTACATGCAGAGCACCGCAATGAGCGAAACGACCTCCGTCACTGCCCTCATCGTCGCGACGTACTATGCGCTGAAGCTTCTGCGCACCGGTCACGCCGCGGACCTCCTCAAGTGCGCAACCGCCGTCGCGGCGGGTACCCTCATTCGCTACGAGAATTGGGTCCTCGCGTTTGCGCTCCTTCCTGTCATTGTGTATGCGGGGTGGCGACATCGAGGCTACGCGTTGGCCGAGGCGTGGACCCTTCTCTACAGCATGCTCGCCTTTGCTGGTGGCGCGGCCTGGGTCTTGTACAACGCCATCATCTTTCACGACCCGCTGCTGTCGTTCTTCTACGGGCAAAGCTCACACAAGTATTACGAAAACTTTCCTGAGTCCCTCGTCCCGGCACGCCATCACGCGGTACTGGCCTTCAAGATGTACGGGCTCACTGTTGCGCTCACGGTCGGGTGGCTGCTCCTTGCGCTGGCAGTGCTCGGACTCGTCGCGCTTCTGTGGCGCTTCCGCCTGCGTTTGGCGACGCTTCCCGTTTACCTTACGCTTTTCCCGTTCGGCTTCTACTGGCTGGTGCTCTATCAGGGAGTAAACACCGAAAGCCTGCCCCAGTTCGGCCAGGGAGGGTATTACAACATCCGCTTCGGGCTTCTCATGGTGCCGGCGGTGGCACTGCTCCTTGCCGTCCTCGTCGCCGTCCCGAAGCGAGTCGCGAGGCACGCGCTCGTGGCGATCGTCCTCTGCGCGATTGCGCTTACAAGTGTCGTCGAATTCACTCAAACTCCCCTGACGCTCCGCGAGGCCCGTAGCGATCCCCTGTACTTGTCCCGCACTGACGAGCAACAGGCGCAATGGTTCACCTCGAATTACAAAGGTGGCGCCGTCCTGATCGAGTACGTGAACTCCTCGTCGTTCATGTGGTACTTGATGACGAAGCATGACTTCCCGGATCGTGCGTTCATCACCGACGCCAACGGCGCGCAGTTCAACGAGGCACTGGCCCACCCCGAGTCGACGGTGACATGGATCGTCATGAACTCCGACGAGCGAACGCTCACGAGCCGCATTTATCAGACGTTCCGCACGTCGACTCACTGGCGAAAGTATTTCGTCCGCCGTAAGTCGGTCCACACTCCCTACGGCACCACAGACTTCTACGAACGCACGAACACCTGAGCGAGCGTCGCGAGGCGGGTATCCCGCCGAGCTCGCTAGGAGGCGAACCCGGCCATAACGGCCTCCAGCGGGTCCTCTCCCGTGACGGCACAGTTGTACGACGGGTTCGAGTTGCTCGCCCCGATATCCCACGAGCTCTTGGAGCCGCTACAGCCGTGGGCGGCCTGCCAGATCACGTAGCCGCTGAGGCCGGCCCGGAAGCTGGCATTCATCTTGGCCCCGAAGTCATTCGCCCGGTTCTGCAGGGTCGCGGCAGTGGTCGCACCGGTACAGTTGCCGCTCGCATCAACGGAAGCGCAGATGCCGGACTCGCCAATGAAGCCAGGCTTGCCATCGACGGTCAGGCACTGGTTTATCCGCGACTGCTCCGTCGAAGGCATCGCGACCGTTGCTTTGTAGTCATGGTGGACGTCGCAGAGATCGACCTTGCCGGCGTTGACATATCCGTAGTCGGCGCCCTCTCCGCCGCACCAGCTAATTGCACCCAGATCAACCATGTGGTTCGGGTCGACGCGCTTGATGGCATCGGTCATGGTGTCAGCAAAGTTCCGCAGCGCTGAGGCGGCCGCTGGCGCGCTGCAGGAGCCGTCACGGTTGCGAGCATCCGGCTCGTTGGCGAGCTGGTACCACGCGATGGTCGGCTCATTCGCGTAGTGCTGGGCGAAGGCGACGGCGTACTGCTGGTAGGACAGTGGCTGAGCGATCGACTCCGGCAGGATGTAGCCGGTTTGCCACCACGGCAGGTATTTTTCGCCGCTGCCATCCCCGCACTGGCCCCAGTTGTCGGTCAACGCGGGCACAATCCGTAGCCCGTACTTCTTGGCGCTCGCCACATATCTGTCAAAGGCGCTGAAGTCGAGGCTGCCGTTCCGGAAGACCTGCGCCGCGACCGCCCGAACCAGATTGGCCTTGGAGTGAGTGGTCAGGTCCGGGTACGTGACGTCGAACCAGGAACTGTCCGACCCACCGCAGCTCGGTGCGATCCACGGAATGTTGTAGCCGACGAACCTGTACGGCTGTCCGTTGAGTGACAACCCGGTGCCGTGGCGCGCAATAAAGGTAGAAGGTTGAATCGGTGACGTGATTGGAGTTGCCGATGTAGTGGACGTCGAGGGAGCCGTTGTCGTCGATGTCGTCGCAGTCGTGACTGTGCTACTCGTGGTCTTCGAGTGGCGGACAGGCTTCGCCACAGCTTTTGACAACTTTGTGGGTGAGGTTCGCGATGTGGCTGCGGACGCCGTGGGTCGTCCATGTCCATGGGTTCCCAGGGCCTGTGCTTGATCTGATCCCGCCGGCAGGGCGATCGCGCACCGTGCGACGACGATGCCGGCGACCAGGACAGTCAGTGAACCCTGCAATAGACCTTGTCGAAGGCTGCGACGAAGCATGACCTCCCCTTCCTACCCCCTCGGGAGTGACCCATGGAGGATCGGCAAGAGGCGACGGACGGCTGAAGCCAACTCCACCCGTTCTTCGTCTTATATGCCCTTTCTACCCTTAAAAAGGACGAATCAGCAGACTGGGCTTTCATTCCCACTGTGCTCCGCGCGCCCACGGTGATGGGTCGGCTCCGACACGTAAAGGTGGCGGGCGACCCGACGGTCTCAGCCCTCTCGCTGCAACGACCGTCGCGCCGAGCGCACGCGATGATTTTCTTGGCGCGCGCTTCGGATTACGCCGACATGACTCCGCTTGCTTGGTGCGGCGAAGAGAAGCCGATGCTCGAGGGTACGTCAGTGCGACGAGAAGCCACTCATCGGTCAGCTGCGTCCGGACCCAGCGGGAGGCGGATGCGACTTCACCGTACCGCCGCGTCCTCGACCCTCGAGCGTTTTGCTCCGTTCGTTTTTCCGTTCGGCGGGCGTTGGACATGCGCTCCATTGAGCGCGAACGCAGGAGGATGCGCCGACGTGTCGGAGAGGCTGACCCCGTGCTCGGTCTTCGCCCAGTAGAACGGGTTTCGGATCAGGCTCACGAGTCCCATCCAGGCGCCGATGCTCATCAGGACCCAGTACAGCGGTGCGAGCAGCGCGAAGCGAGTGAGCTCGATGTAGTTGCGACGAACACAGACGTAGGCGTAGCTGTAGAAGAGGACGAAGTTTCCTACAACGAAGCTCAGGAGGGACGGGTAGTAGAGCCACGTCGGAAACAGAGACTCGATGAAAGGGCCGGTGATCGAGTTGGTCGTCACGTAAATCGCGCTGAGCGCCCACATGAAGGGGTTGAGCAGCAGAATGAGCGAGCTGCCTCCGACCAACAACTGGAAGTCGGTGAATCCCCGGGGCCCTAACTGCTTCCACAGCAGCCGAGGGTGGCGCATGTGCACCAGGTAGGTCTGCAGGTATCCCTTCACCCAGCGCGACCGCTGTCTGACCCACGGCTTGACGTGAGGAACAGCCTCTTCCCAGGTAACCGAATCGAGAAATCCCACTCGCAGACCTGCCCGCCCAAGACGGGCTCCGAGATCGCAGTCCTCAGTAACGTTGTACGGATCCCACCCGCCGATGTCTCGGAGTGTGTCGACCCGGAAATGATTGGACGTGCCGCCCAAGGGGACGAAGCCTCCGGAGCGCCCCAGCCCCGAGGCGGTCAGTCCCGGCAGGAATTGGTCGTACCAGGTGCCGTAGTCGATGGCGAACAGCCGCGTGAGCACGGACTGATATCGGTTGTAGAAGTTGAGCCGGCCCTGAATACAGACGACGTCGGGGGGCAGCAGCCGAAACGCCGCGACGGCTTTGCGCAGTTGGTCCGACTCCGGCCGATCCTCGGCGTCGTAGATGACGACGTACTCGCCGGCGGCAAAATGGAGGCCGATGTTGAGCGCTCGTGGCTTGGTGCGCGGTTGCCCCGCCGGCATGGTGATCGACTGGACATGAGGGGGGAGGCGGAGCGCGCGAGCTGCGCGCGCTGTCTCTTCGTCGTCCTCTTCGATCAACAGAAGGATCTGCAGTCGATCTTTCGGATAATCAAGCTGCTCCAACTGCTTCAGTAGAACCGGAAGGATTTTCCCCTCGCGATACAGAGGAACCAAGATGGAGTAGATGGGTAAATCGTCTCCTTCCGCCGGCTCGGGCGGCGAAAAGCGAGCCGACGCGAGTTCTCCGCGGATCAGAAGCCAGATCTTGTAACCACCGGTCGCGAGGTACACGGCGGTAAAGGTGCCGACCAATGCAATCAACGCGAGTTGTGGGCGAAGGATCAGGAGGACCAGCGACGCGAGGATCATCACTCCGAGCGTGAACCACTGGGCGTGGGTCACGACGACGCGCGCCCCGCGTTCAGCCGCACCCCAGTGCTCCCAGTGTTCGCCGGGCATGTGGTCGTATTCGGTTTCGAAGATCGCCGCGGTTGATGAGGACACCGTCGAGGTCTGCGAGCCGATCGGCACGTCGGTCGCCTGTTCGCCGTCGCCGGAGAAGCCCGGCCGGCTTGGCCGCGGCGGCCACGTCGGCGATCCTCGGTCCGCGTCCATGAGC
>JALYLU010000233.1:0-1019 GCA_030774075.1 Actinomycetota bacterium
TCGTGCGGGAACGCTCGGTCATCGAGGTCGGCGCGCTGACCGGCCGGTTCCGCGATGTCGCGCGCCGGGTCCGTTTCCTCGTCGACCAGGCGCGCGCGTACGCCGACGCCGTCGGCGGCACGCTGCGCGACTACCTCGAGTGGGCGGAGCTGCAAGGCGCCGAAGGCGCGCGTGTCGTCGAAGCCGTCGTGCCCGAGACCGACGACGACGCAGTGCGGATCATGACCATCCACGGCGCCAAGGGCCTCGAATTCCCAATCGTGGTTTGCTCGGGCATGACCACCGCGGCCCAGACGTCGGCGCGCGGCGTGCAGGTTCTCTTCCCCCCGGCCGGTGGGTGCGAGGTGAAGTTCGCGCCGGGCGTGCAAACCGCCGAGTTCGAGCTGCACAAGCCGATCGACGAGCAGATGGGATTCCACGAGAAGCTGCGCCTGTTGTACGTCGCGTGCACCCGAGCCCGCGACCATCTCGTCGTATCGGTCCACCGGCGTGCGCACGTGCTCGATCCGGTCGACCGCACGCGCTGGACCCACGCCGAGCTGCTGTGGGACGCGGCAGCCGGCGCGCAGTCGTCGGAACCGAACGAGTCCGGGCCTGAGGTCGTCGCCGGCGCCGACGACTCGTTATGGGCCGCACCTGCGCCGGGTCTCGCACCCGAGGTGTGGCAGGCCGATTACGACCGCGCCCATCTGCGCGGGAACCGGCGCGGGTTCGTATCGGCGACGACGCTCGCGCACCGGCTCGACTTCGCGGAGGTTGTTCGGGGGCGCGCGCTCGACGACCCCGGCCTGGCCAAGGACGGTCGCGATCTCGAGCTGCCGCCCTGGAACAAGGGTCGTTACGGAACCGCGATCGGTCGCGCGGTGCACGCCACGCTGCAAACGATCGAGCTCGCCACCGGGCGCGACGTCGAAGCGACCGCGGCCGCGCAAGGGGCGGCCGAGGGCGTCCTCGGTCACGAGGAGACCATCGCCGCGTTGACGCGGGCCGCGGTCGCGAGCCCGATCGTGCGGCGCGCG
>JALYLU010000233.1:1029-7563 GCA_030774075.1 Actinomycetota bacterium
GAGACGCGCTCCGAGCGCGTCACCGGCTACCGGATTCAGGCCGCCGCGTACGCGTTGGCGGTCGCGGAGGCGACGGGTGAGCCCGTCGTGCGCGGCGTGCTCTGTTTCCTCGATCCGTCGGGCGCGACCGAGGTGGAGTTCGCGGGGCACGACCTCGACGCGGCGGTGGCGGAAGTCCGGGCGCTGGTCGCCGCCGCTCGCGACGACCCGGCGCCGCCTCCGCCGCTCGTTCCGTCCGATGACTGACGCAATAGGCGACGGCAGGGAACCGGGCGAACCTGGGGCGCGGGTCGCCGTGTGCCATCCTGGTCGCACCGGTGAAGGCCCTCACGTTCTGCCTCAAGTTCTTGGTGACGGTGGCCGTCGGTGGTGCCGCGCTCGCGGGCTCCCTCGCCCTGCTCGGGCCGGCGGCCGAGCCGCTCGCTCACGCCACGACGCCGATCGGTGATCTCGAGGTCACGATCAAAGCGCCCGCGGCCCGTTCGCTCGTCTTCGACCGCAACGGCAACCTGATGGCGACCCTCGCGACCGAGGACCGTTCGCCGGTCAAGCTCAAAGACATTCCGAAAGTGTTGATCGATGCGGTCATCTCGATCGAGGATCGCAAGTTCTACGAGCATCACGGCGTCGACTGGACCGGAACGACCCGCGCGTTGTTCAAGAACGTCGACGCGGGCGCCATCTCGCAGGGCGGATCGACGATCACCCAACAGCTGGTGAAGAACACGTTCAGCGTCAATCGCAAGCGCGACCTGACGACGAAGGCCCGCGAAGCGATTCTCGCGATCGAGCTCGAAAAGCAGCTGTCGAAGAGTCAGATCCTCGAGGACTATCTGAACCTGGTGTACTTCGGCAATGCTGCCTACGGCGTGCAAGCGGCCGCCGAGCGCTATTTCCCCTTCACCCCGCTGGCCAAGCTGGACCTCGCCCAGTCGGCCCTTCTCGCCGGGCTCATCCAGTCGCCCGAGGCCCTGAACCCGATCAAGCATCCCGGTGCCGCCGCTCGCCGGCGCAGCGAGGTGCTCGACGCCATGGTGTCCAACGGAAAGGCCACAGCCGCCGCGGCGCGGCTCTCGAAGTCGGTCCCGTTGCCGACCACAGTCAGCTATCCGCACACCGCGACGCTCGACTACTACATGGATGAGGTCAAGAACGTCCTGCTCGCCGACGACCAGACGATGGCGGGCGATCCCGGCGAGGTGCTCGGCGCGACCCAGCAGGCGCGAGCGAACGCGGTCTTTCGCGGCGGGTTGAAGATCTACACGTCGTACGATCCCACGCTCCAGTTCGAGGCGTCGGTGGCGGTCAACGCCATTCTTCCGAAGTCGCCGTTCACGGCGTCGCTCGTGGTCATCGACAACGCCGATGGCGGCGTGCGCGCGATCGCGAACGGTCGGACATTCGCGGAGATGCAGTTCGACCCGGCGACGGAGGGTCCGGGACGTCAGCCCGGATCGGCCTTCAAGGTCTTCACGCTCGCGACCGCGCTGAGTCGCGGTTACTCCCCGAACGACACGGTGTCGACCTCGCGGTTGAACTGGCGGATCAATCAGGGTTCGGGCAAGGAGGCGTTCTACAACATCGGCGGTCGGAGCGACGACTGCGGCGGCGACACGATCTCGCTCATACGCGCGATCTCCCGTTCCGACAACTGCGCGTGGGTGCGCACCGAGCTGTCGCTCGGACCGGGCAACTTCGGCAGCGACGGCGTGAAGGCCGTCCTGCAGACGGCCCGGTCGATGGGTATCAACACGTCGAACTTCCAGCCCGTCGTGTCGACAACGCTGGGCACGAACGGTGTTCACCCGTTGGAGATGGCGCAGGCCTACTCGGTGTTCCCCAACGATGGCGTCCTCAAGCGCGCGACCTTCATCACGAAGATCGTCGACCGTGACGGTAAGACGATCTATCAGGCGCCCGCCGCGGGGCTGCCCGTGCTCGACAAGCAGGTCGCGCGCACCGAGGTGGGGATGCTGAAGCACGTCTTGCGCGACGGGACGGCCAGCAAGACGCTCGGCGGCTTCCCGCGTCCCGCGGCGGGCAAGACCGGCACTACCGACCACAACCAGGACGCCTGGTTCGTCGGCTTCACGCCTCAATTCACCGCCGCGGTCTGGATGGGGAACCCCTCCGGAGAGATCCCCATGACGAACGTCGGCGGGATTCGTGTGTTCGGTGCGACGTATCCCGCGCAGATATGGCGCAAGTTCATGCTCGACGCGACGGGCCCGCTCCCGCCCGTCGACTTCGCGGCGCCCGACAAGACGCCGTACAACTCGCGCTTCATTTCCGAGCTCGGCCGCAGGGTCGGCTACCGGTCGGTGTACCGGCCGGCGACCTCGACATCCGTTCCGGTGCCCAGCGTGACGTCGACGCCGTCGGCACCGACGGCGACGACGGGGCCACCCGTTACGACGGCGAGGAAGAAGACCCCGCCGCCGAAGGGGCCGTGACGTGAGCCTGGAGGAGCTCGAAGCGCTCCTGCTGGTGCAAGAGCGCGACACCACACTCGATCAACTTCGCCACCGGCGTGAAGCGATGCCGGAACGCTCCGAGCTGGAAGCGCGCACTGCGGAGTTGCGCCAGACCGAAGCGGAGCGCGCCGACGTGAGCGAACGCCATCGCGTGGTGTACGCCGAAGAGCGCCGCATCGACGACGAAGCGCAGGCCGTGGGGGGGCGAGCCGAGGAGATGAACAAGCGCCTCTACTCGGGAACCATCTCGTCGCCTCGCGAGCTGCAGGCGATGCAGGCCGACATCGACATGCTGCTCCGCCGTCGCTCCGACCTCGAAGACGAGGAGCTGGAGATCATGGAGAGGCGCGAGGCGCTCGACGCAGAGCTCGCGAAGCTGGAGACCGCGATAGGCGCCTTGCAGGCAACGGTTTCCGCGTTGCGCGCCAAGATTTCCGAAACCGAGATCGAGATCGACGACGAGACCGCGCGCGAGGCCACCGCACGCGCCGATCTGGCCAAGCCGATTTCCGAGTCGCTCCTGCGCGACTACGAGCGCCGGCGCGCACGGAACCGCGGGGCGGGCGCGGCCCGGCTCGTCGGGACGACGTGCCAGGCGTGCCATCTCACGATCCCGTCGACGGAAGCCGAGCAGATCCGGCGCGGGGCGGGGAACGTCGTCTCGTACTGCGACAACTGCTCCGCGATCCTCGTGCCGTGACGCCGTGACGCAGGACTCGCTGTTCGAGCAGCCCGCCGGAACGGAGCTCGACGAGGTCGTCGTCTATTGCGACGGCGGCTCGCGCGGGAACCCGGGACCGTCCGCGATCGGCGCGGTCGTGCTCGATCCGTCGACCGACCCACCACGTCGGCTGGCGGAGGTCAGCGCGCGCATCGGCATCACGACGAACAACGTCGCCGAGTACCGGGCGCTCATCGCGGGGCTCGAAGCGGCCGCGCCCTTCGGTGCCCGGCGCGTGCGAGTGCGCGCCGACTCGAAGCTCGTCGTCGAGCAGGTGAAGGGCGCGTGGAAGGTGAGGCAGCCGCACCTCCGACCGCTGCTCGAGGAGGCGCGCAAATTGCTCTCCGGCTACGACGAGGTCGACGTGCGGCACGTGCCGCGCGCCGAGAACGTGGATGCCGACGCGCTCGTGAACGCGGCGCTCGACGCGCCGGCACCACCACAGTGACGCCCTGATGCTCCTGTGGTTCGTCTTCGGCGCGATCTTCGGCGTCTGGAACGTGTTCCAGAGCCCGGGACTCGACTTCCGCCTGATCGCGGCCGGCGCTCTGCTGCCCGAGCTGATCGACCTGCCGTTCGGTGCGCAGGCCTACGCGCACACGCTGCTCGCGGCGACAGTGGTACTGCTCGCGACGATGCTCGCGACCGTGGGGAGGGGCCGCCGCCTCCGCCGCCGGCGCGCGCTCGGCCTCGCGATCGGCTGGTTCTCCGCTCTCGTGCTGAGCGCGGCCTGGGCCCACAAAGAGGTCTTCTGGTGGCCGGCATTCGGCGCGGCGCGGCCGGACGCGCCACTCTTCGGCGCGTGGCCGGTCGTGGTGGTCGAGGAGCTGCTCGGCGCCGCGGCCGCGTGGTGGACGTGGTCGCGCTTCGCGCTGTCGGATGCGACCCGTCGCCGTGCGCTCTTCCGAACCGGCCGGCTGGCGATCGCGGGGGAGGGCAAGTGATCGCGTTCGTGCGCCACGGTCAGACCGAGCTCAATCGCGATGGTCGGTTACAGGGACGTATGGACGCGCCGCTCAGCGAGCTCGGCGCGCAGCAGGCCGCTGCGCTCGCGCGGGGATACGCGTCGGCGCCGGTGACGCGAGTCCTGAGCAGCCCGCTCCAACGGGCGCGCGCGACCGCGGCGGCGATCGCGGCGACGCATGGTCTCCCCGTCGAGGTCGACGACCGGCTGATCGAGCTCGACTACGGCGAGTGGGACGGCCTGGCGCTCACCGATGTGTCGGCGGACGACTGGGCCTCGTGG
Organism: Actinomycetota bacterium; assembly: GCA_030774075.1. Classification (GTDB taxonomy): domain Bacteria; phylum Actinomycetota; class Acidimicrobiia; order IMCC26256; family PALSA-610; genus PALSA-610. Next base: position 5,471 of record JALYLU010000233.1, read on the forward strand.
CGGAGCGATATCGAGTTCGCGCCGCCGGGCGGCGAGCGCGTGGGCGACGTCGCCGAGCGGGTCGCCTCCTTCTGTACCGACGTGCTGACCGACGATCTCGTCATCGCGGTCAGTCACGTGTCGCCGATCAAGGCGGCCGTGTGCGTCGCGTTGCACGTCGACGAGCGGAGCACCTGGCGGATGCAGCTCGATGTCGCCTCGGTGACGCGCATCGGCCGGCGTCCCGACGGGAGCCCGTACCTCATCACCTTCAACGACGCGTCGCTCGTGAAATCGGTAGGAAACTGACGTAGCGTCGGCCCATGCCGATTCTCGACGCCCGCCACGACTTCGCCCATCCCGTCGAGGGCGACCTCGCCTGGTCGGAGAGTTACTACTTCAACGCGTACTGCCCGGTCGCCGACGCGGGTTTGTTCACGCGTATCGGGGTGCGCCCGAACGAGGGCACCATCGACGTCTCGCTCGCGGTTTGGATGCCCAGCGGCGAGCTGGCGCACTTCAACGGGACCCGCGAGCAGCACGAGATGACCGACGTCGATCTCGCGGTTGGCGGTGTGCGCTACGAACGCCTCGCGCCGATGCAGTCGTGGCGGCTCACCGCGGAGGTCGACCGCGTCGCGCTCGACCTCATGTTCGACGCGCTCACCCCAGCAGTCGGTGTCGACGGCCAGGGCCGTTCGGGCAGCGGCGCGAGCGCGGCGACGGCCGCGACGGTCGGCAAGGGACATCTCGAACAGGCGGGCCGTTGGACGGGATGGATCGACGTCGACGGGACGCGCCACGAGCTCGTCGACGCGCGCGGCAACCGTGACAAGTCGTGGGGGCCGCGCCGTTGGGGCGGACCGAAGATGTGGCGCTGGTTCTCGATCAACATCGGCGACGACACCCATTTTGGCGGCATCCGGATCGGTACCGAGGCGGGTGACCTCCATCGCGGCTGGGTCTGGACCGACGGTGAACACTCGAGCATTCGCGAGTGGAAGGTGACGAGCGAGCTCGCACCCGACGGCGTGACGCACACCGCCACACACGTGCACGCCACCGACAAGCGCGGGCGCGTACACGAGCTCGACGCGGAGATCCTGCGCGTCGCGCCCGGACCGGCCGGCGTGAGGCCGAACACGACGATCGTGAACGAGGGCCTGGCCCGCTGGCACTACAACGGATCGGTCGGCTACGGCATCAGCGAGTACCTGCACCAACTCGACGCCGACGCCAAGCCCGTCGTGCCGATCGAGTAGCACTCACAAGGGGCGAGATCGCCTCGGAGCGTGTAGCGAAACGCTGTGCCTGTTTGTTCGGGTGGTCCCGCCGTGCGGACCGCTGTGGGATTTGCGACCCGCGACGGCGGGACCAGGTTCCACCGGAGGGGCACATTCGCTCGCAGCGGTGGAAGGCGCTGCCGCAGCCGCCGGGGGCGGGAAGGCGGGCGGCGACGGCCTCCGGCAACGCCCTCACCAGGAAGAATAGGCCGCGCGGCACTGCCCGAGGTCGCGGAGCGCGCCCGGTCCGGTTACTTGGTTGGCATCTCGCAACGGTGGACCTCGTGGCGTCCGATACTCAGGATGCGCCACGTTGGTCGACCGCTCGCCGCGGCGATCTTCACCCTTGGGCGGCCATAGCATCCCGGCCGGGCTGTGCTGCGGTCCCCGGCGTGGTCATCCATACCGACGACCCACGGCAGTACAGCCTTGGTGAGGTGAACGCTGGAGCGCACAGGACTGGGTGATGTGCGAATCTCCCGCGTCAGCGTACGGTCGATCCGAGATGCCCGACCAGTCCACGAACGGCCAAGCCGACGACGATGTCCAGCAAGCGACGGAGATTGCTCCGTCCAAGCGGACTGCGACCTCATCCAAGCATTCGACAAGTTAACCCCGATTGTTCACGGGATCTGTCGAGTCGTGTCCGGCGTGTGTGGGAGCGCGTTCACGGTGCTCTTGTCGTGCTTGTCGCGGTCGGGGAGCGGCGCGAGGACGTTGGGGGCCGTGTCGGGACGTGTTCGGGCGTGCGTGGTCAAGCCGCCGCCGATTTCGTGGGCGCGGGTGCGTTCAGGTGAGGTGCGCGACACGCGTGTAGGCGCGGAGTAAGGC
>JALYLU010000234.1 GCA_030774075.1 Actinomycetota bacterium
GCCTACGTCAACCATCGCGACCATCGCGTCACCGGCTGGGCGACGCTCGACGCGGTCGCGCCCGCGGCCGGCAACCCGCACTACTTCCCGGAGCTGAACGCGGAGGGGCTTGCGACCCACCAGGTGCGCGCCCTCTATCTCTCGGGCACCTTCGAGCCGAACGTGTGGGTCGACGTCGGCGCCACGCTCGAACGGAAGATCGAGGCCCTGTTCTGCCACGCGAGCCAACTCGTCGAGACCGGTGACTGGTTCCGTGACTTCTTGCGCGAGAGTGCGATCGACGCCGGCCGCATGGCCGGCGTGCAATTCGCCGAAGCCTTCCGGCGGATTGCACTGGCGTAACGCTACGGGCGCGCGCGCCCGCGGGGCGCGTGACCGCGGGGCGCGTGACCGCGCCATTCCGAGTGGGCGCGCAGCACGAGGCTCGCGATTATCGCCGCGCCGATGGCGGCGACGATCGTCCCGGTCACCGCCGCGGCCAGCTCCTCGAACGCGCACGAAGGCACGTGCACCTGAAAGCCGCGGAGCTGCTGCAACAACTGCTCGGCTCGCGTCGGTGAGTCGGGACACGTCGTTGCGACCAGGCTGTACCCGATGAGGCCGCCGAGCGCACCCGAGAGCACGATGGCCGCGAACGTCGCCGCGAGTGCACCGCGGCCGGGCAGGTTGGGGTGCTCCGGCGTGATCTCGGCAGCCACCGGGCGATCGTACCGGCGCGCCGCGCGCACGAGGGGAAGCGCGAGACTGTCGGCCGTGCGTGAGTGGACCGTCGCCGGAGGATTGCTCGAGACGTCCGACGGTGTACTGCTCGTGCGCAATCTACGCCGGGGCGGCAGCGAGGACTGGTCCACGCCCGGCGGTGTGATCGACGCCGACGACACCGACCTGATCGCCGGCCTCACGCGCGAGGTCGAGGAGGAGACGGGGCTGCGCGTGCGCGAGTGGAGCGGGCCGCTCTACGAGGTGCGTGCGCACGCCCCCGACATGGGTTGGCGCATGCGTTGTGAGGTGCATCTCGCAGTGGCCTTCGAAGGCGACGTCTGCGTCGACGATCCGGACGGCATCGTCGTCGAGGCCGCGTTCGTTCCCGCGACGGAGTGCGCGGTGCTGCTCGCGTCGTGTGCGCCGTGGGTGGGTGAGCCGTTGGCGGCATGGTTGCGCGACCGCTGGGCACCCGGAAGCGGCGTCGATTTTCGCTACGACGTGTTCGGCACGACGCGCGCCGACATGCGCGTCGTGCGCGCCCGGTCGTGAGTGGCCGATGAGTGGGCTGCGGTGACGGCGCGCCGAGACGCAACCATCCTGCACGTGGATCTCGACGCGTTCTTCGCGGCCGTCGAGCAGCTCGACGATCCGGGCCTTCGAGGGCAGCCGGTGGTCGTCGGCGGTCTCGGCAACCGCGGGGTGGTGAGCACTGCCAGCTACGAGGCGCGTGACTTCGGCGTACGTTCGGCGATGCCCATGGCGCGCGCGCGGCGGGCGTGCCCGCACGCGGCCTTCCTCCGGCCGCGCATGGCGCGCTACGTCGACAAGAGCCACGAGGTGATGGGGATCCTGGCGTCCATCTCGCCCCTCGTCGAACAGCTGTCCATCGACGAGGCGTTCGTGGACGTGGCCGGCGCGCGGCGGATGCTCGGCGACCCGGCAGAGATCGCGGCCACGATCCGCCGCCGGGTGCTCGAGGAGGCGGGTCTGTGCCTTTCGGTCGGGGCCGCGTCGACCAAGTTCCTGGCGAAGCTCGCGAGCGACCTTGCGAAGCCCGACGGGATCCTCGTGGTCGAGCCCGGAACCGAGCACGCGGTTCTCGCGCCGCTGCCGGTGTCGCGGCTCTGGGGTGTCGGCCCCGCGACGATGGCGAAGCTCGAGCGCATGGGGCTTCGGACGATCGGCGACGTCGCCGCGATCGACGAGCAAGTGCTCGTGGGCGCGCTCGGCTCCGGTCTCGGTCGTCACCTGCACGCGCTTGCCCGCAACGAGGACCCGCGCGCGGTCATCCCCGAACGCGACGCGAAGTCGATCGGCGCGGAGGAGACCTTTGCCGCTGATCTGCACACGGTTTCCAAGTGCGAGCGCGAGCTGGTGCGGCTGACAGATCGAGCGTGCGCGCGACTGAGGAGCTCGGGACTGACGGCGCGCACGGTCAACGTGAAGATCCGTTTCGGCGACTTCGAGACCCGTACCCGGGCGCGCACCTTGGCGGAGGCGACCGACGTGAGCACGATCGTGTTCGCCGTGGCGCGGGAGCTCCTGGCCGAGTTCGATGTCGGTCGGGGCGTGCGCCTCCTCGGTGTCGCGCTGTCGCGACTCGACGCCGTCGCAGATTTCCAGGCGACCCTCGACCTCACGGGTGATGCGTACAGCGAGCGGCGCGATCGCGCCGCGCGGCGCGCGGCCGTCGAACGCGCGGTGGACGACGTGCGCGACCGGTTCGGTTCCCTCGCGGTCCGCCCCGCGACGCTCGTCGAGCCGAACGACGACAGGCCGAACGAAGACAGGCCAAATGAAGACATGTGGACGGGGAGATGATACGGATCGGCCTGGTCGGCTGCGGTCACATCGGGACCGTGCACGCGGTCGCGCTGCAGCAGCTCACCGACGCCGAGCTCATCGACGCGCGCCTCACTGCGACCTTCGACGACGACCCCGATCGGGCCGCGAAGGTGGCGCGTCACCAGGGCGGTGAGCCGCACGAGACCCTCGAAGCATTGCTCGACGCGGTCGACGCCGTCTGGGTGTGCACCTGGACCGCCGCGCATCTTGCGGCGGTGGTAGCTGCGGCTGATCGTGGTCTACCGATCTTCTGCGAGAAACCGCTCGCGCCCGACCTCGTGACCGCGACGAGCGTCGCGGCCGCGCTCGAGCGTGTACCGCACCAAGTCGGCCTCGTGTTGCGGTGGGCGCCAGTGTTCCGGAACCTGGCGGGCACCGTCGCGTCGGGGGAGTTCGGCCGCGTGCTCGCCGCGGTGATGCGCGACGATCAGTACTTCCCGGTTCAAGGCCTTTATTGCTCGTCGTGGCGAGGCGACGTCGAGTACGCGGGTGGCGGCACCGTGATCGAGCATTCCATTCACGACGTCGACGTGCTCCGCTGGACGCTCGGCGATCCGGTCGAGGTCTCGGCGCGCACGGCGTCGCGCTTCGGGTATTCGGGCATCGAGGACACCGCGGTGGCGACGTTCGCGTTTGCCGACGACTCCGTCGCTCAGCTGACGAGTGTCTGGCACCAGGTGCTCAGCCGCGAGTCGAGCCGCCGCCTCGAGGTGTTTTGCGAGAAGGCGGTGCTCTGGACCGACGACGACTATCTCGGTCCGCTGCATGTGCAGACCGACGACGGAGAGCACCTCATCGAGTCCGAACCGCCGAGCTGGAGCAGCCGCTTCACCCTGCCCGCCATCTACGCCAAGGCGCTGGCACAGTATGCCGAGCCGTCGAAGGCCTTCCTCGACTCCCTCTCACGCCTCGGAACCCAGGCGGCGCCGCCGGCAACAGCTGTCGGGCACCCTCGCGCGGTCGACGCGCTCGCGGCGCATCGGCTCGTCGACCTCGTGTACCGCTCCGCGGCGGACGGAGGCGTGCCCAAATCGGTCAACTGACCATGGTTTCGGGGCCGTCCCGCCGGCCCGCGCGTTGTTGGCCCGTGCCGGCTGCGCGAGAATGGCGGCCATGCCGCTCTCCGACGAAGAGCAGAAGATCCTCCGCGAGATCGAAGCGCAGCTGAACGCGACCGATCCGGCTCTCGGCGAGCGGGTATCGCGCACCACGCTGTATCGCCATTCGGCACGGATGATCCGCTGGGCGGCGCTCGGTCTGCTCGGCGGACTCGTCCTGCTCGTCTTCACGTTCGCGTCGAACATCTGGGTCGGTGCGATCGGCTTCGCAGTGATGCTCGGATGCTCACTCGTGATCGAGCGGCACGTACGCAAGCTCGGACGGGCCGGCCTCGAGACCCTTACCGGGGGTCTGCGCGCGCAGGGAGGTTTGCGCGGCATGTTCGGCGACCGCGGGCGGCAATGGCGCGAACGCTTCCGCCGCGACGATTCCTGAACCGTCCGACGGTGGGCTTCACCGCGGCGCAAGCGGCACGTCTCTCCGACTGTACGGTCGCTCAGCTTCGGCATTGGTCGCGCTCGGGGCTCGTGGAGCCGGGCGACGACGGCGGCGGCTACGGCTTTCGCGATCTTGTGGCGTTGCGGGTCGTGCGGTCGATGCTCGACGCCGGTCTCCCCTCGATCCGCGTCCGTACCGCCCTCGCGGCGCTGCGCGATGCGGGTCACGATCTGACGAGCCTGCGCCTCATCACCGACGGGCGCCACGTTTGGGCTTGCCACGACGACGGCCAGATTCTCGACGCGCTGCGCGCGGGTCAACTTGCCCTGTTCGTCGCGGTCGACCAGGTCGCGGCGGACGTCGATGCCGACGTGCGCGCCTTCAGCCTCGAGCGCGCGGCGTTCGTCGAACACCTCACGGCTCAGGGCTGAGCGTCTTCCCGGGGCCGGGCCGACCAGCGGTGCAGCCCCGACCACCAACGGATCCGCAACCGCCGCGCGCGGGGCACGCTCGCGCGTATCGCGCCGGCGATGGCGTCGACCTCCGCCCATGCCTCGTCGGCCTCGTCGGACGACGGCGCTTCGCGCGAGTACATCGCGGCGGTATGCAATCGCGCGAGGCCCATGAGTGGCGGACCGGCTGCGCCCGCGCCGAGCGCCGGAGCCTGGCGAAGCGCGAACTCGAGCGAGGTCGTCGATGGCTTGCGCTCGATGCCGGCCGCCGAGAGTTGTTCCAGCGCCTCTGTCCATGCGCCGAGCACGCGTTGCCGGTCGTCGGGATCGCGGCGCCGCCGGCGCGTGCGGCGCCACGCACCGAACGCAAGCGCGGCGAGCAGCACGCCGAACGCACCGGCCAGGATCGCGAGCGTGACGACCAAAGCCGTGAGTACGTGTGCGCCCGTGCGCGAGCGCGCCGGCGTGGCCGGCGGCTGTACCTGGATCTGCGACGGCGAACTGTTCGGCGTGAGCGAGGTCGTGGTCGGAGTGGTCGTGCGAGCTGCCGTCGTCGGCGTGGTCGTCGTCGGGCCCCCGGAGCCCCCCGCGGTGCTGTCGCCGAGGCCCGTGACGGGATCGGTGCGACCCGGCGTCGGCTCGAAGCGGTACCAGCCCACTTTCTGCCCGAGCCACACCTCGGGCCACGCGTGTGCGTCGAGCTCCCTGACGTGCCATAGCCGGTCGGGCCCGGGGGTGCCGCGTTGATAGCCGACCGCGACCCGGGCCGGCAGGCCGACGGCGCGCGCGAGCTCCGCGAAGGCCGCCGCGTACTGCTCGCAAAAGCCGCGGTGTGACTTGAGGAAGCGGTCGATCGCATTGGGGGTCGTTCCGAAGTCGACGCTCTGGTCATACGTGAACGGAGCGCTTTGGAACACTCTCATGAGCGCGAGCGCCTTGTCGTAGGGCGTCTGGGCCTTTTGCGTGACGTCCTGCGCGAACTTGCGCGCTCGTCCCGAGAAGTTGCTCGGCAGGGCCACGTCGGCCGACATCGCCCGCAGGTCGGCGAACGTCACCTTCTCGAGGACGGACCGGTCGGGGTTCGAGATCTCGGATTGGACGTCGTAGGTGAGGCCGGAAAGCGGATTGTCGAGGAACAATGACGTCGAACCTGGGAGCACCTGCGCTCCGGGCACCTTGATGCTGATCGGGCGGTACGCGGCCGGGAGCCAGCGGGCGTCGATCGCGCCCAAGTGGAACGTCTGGTTGGCCAACGTCGTACCCGGGCCGCGTGTCCGGCCGGGGAGTTTCGATGCGGCCCGCTGGTCGGAGTTCAGGCCCCAGCCGTCCTTTTGGAATTGGTCGAGCGCGATGACGCGCCAGTAGTCGCCGTGATTCTCGGTCGTGCTTACGCTGAAGACCTCCCTGGCGGAGTCCTGTCCGTTCAGCTTCGCCCCGACCGAGACGAGCGGCGACGTCACATTGAGAATGCTCGATCCCCTGCCGCTACCCAGCGAGCGGTATCGGATCCACGCCGCGCCCCGCGCGCCCGGCATACCCGGTCCGAGGGTGATCGCGACCGCGACGACGAGCGCACCGGCGGCCGCGCCGCCGGTGACGACGTGGGAGCGCCGGTTCCTGGCGCTCTGGAACCACGTGCGTCGGGTCTCGAGCTCCGAATGTTGCAGCGCGACGAGATATTCGACGACGACCAGCGCGTAGCACGCCGTGGTGGGGGCCCAGCGACCCGAGCCGAGCGCCGACATCGCGACGAAGAGCGCGACGCTCGGACCGATCGCGCCCACTGGCGCCTCCAGCTGTCGCGCGATCAGCTCGGTGACGAGGGCGGCCACGAATGCCGCGACCACCGCAAGCATCAGCGCGGCTTCCACTGGAGCGACGGGGACGACCGCCGATCGCAGGACGTGGGGTGCGCGTGCCAGGTCGTGGCCCACGGTCGCGAGCGCGCTCGCGGTCGGGAGGCCGGCGAAGGTCTCCGAAGGATCGTCGACGAGGATCGCCAGCCACGCGCCCGTGCCGAGCGCGACACCGATCGTGGCGAGCGGATGCCAACGCCGGCGTTCGCCCAGCGCCAATATCGCGGCGGGCAGCGTTGCGGCGAGCAGCAGAGGCGCGGCCCACGATGCACCCGAGAAGACGCGGGCAAGGGCGAGCGTCGCCCCGCCGGTCAGGAGTGCGCGGGTGACGACGACGTAGGAAGACTGCCGCTGCGCTGCCACTGCAGCACCGCCTCGTTCCAGGAGTGGGCGAAGGGACGTTCGTGGTGCGCGACGGCGAGCGAGCGGAATCGGCGGGCACGGGGTGCGACGGGAGCCGATTGGTCTGCCGTCGGGACCATGACGAGGAGCCCGCCGTCGCGGACGAGCATGCCGAGGCTGGCCGCGTCGGTGGTGAGGAGCCGGCCGGTGACTGCGATGAGCGCGCTCGAGCGGCGACGCGTCGACGCGATGACCAGGCGGTCGGCGCCGTGCGGCTCGACGATCGCGAGCTCGTCCATGATGTGCGCGAGGTGACGGCGGCCGGGCGCACCGATGTTCACGCCGGTGCTCCACGCGACCTCGAAGGGTCGGCCCGCGTGGTCGAGCGCGGTCGCGATGGACGCGACCGCCTCCACCGCTCGTTCGAACGACGCGCGGTCGTGCGTCGCGGGTCGCACGTCGAGCATCAAGAGCACGGGCGCACGCCTCCGGGTCTCGTTCTGCCGCATCATCAGATGCCCGCGGCGCGCCGTCGACCGCCAGTGGACGTGGCGGAGGTCGTCGCCGGGTGCGTACTCGCGCAACGTCATGAAGTCGCCGCTGGATTCGACCCGAGGCCGCACCGCGGGATGGTCACGGTCGAGGTCGAGACCTCCGATGTCGGGGGGCGGGACGATCTCGTGGACGCGGGGGTAGACGATCACCTGCTCCGTGCCGAGCACCCGGCGACTCGTTGAGACGAGCCCGAACGGATCGGTGAGCGTCGCGCGGAGCGGACCGATCTCGAAGCGCCCGCGCCGATCGGTCGGGAACCGGTACGCGGCGCGCGCCTCCTCGCCCTCGGCGAGGGGCGCGAGCAGGAAC
>JALYLU010000235.1 GCA_030774075.1 Actinomycetota bacterium
TGGCTCGAGAACAGCTATCCCGGATGCCGCGTCGACAATCCCAACCACAACTACAGCTACTCGTTCGCGCAGCGCCACGACTGGCCGCTGCACTTCTCCACGCAGGACGTACTGCTCGACTACTTCCGCCGGTGCGCCGACGCGTTCGAGCTCCGCGAAAACATCCGGTTCGAAACGGCGGTCCGGTCCGCGACATGGTCGGAGGCGGATCGACGCTGGACGCTGCAGGTGCGGCACCGCGATGGCCGCGAGGAGACCGTCGCCGCGGACGCGGTGATCAGCGCGGTCGGGCAACTCAACCGTCCGCTCTTCCCCGACATCGAAGGCCGCGATTCGTTCGCAGGCCCGCGCTTTCACTCCGCCCGTTGGGATCACTCGATCGATCTGCGCGACACGCGCGTCGCGGTGATCGGCACCGGCGCGAGCGCGGTGCAGTTCATCCCCGAGATCGCGCCGCGCGTCGGGGAATTGCTCGTCTTCCAACGCACGCCGCCGTGGTTCGGGCCGACGGACAACTACCACGCCGCCGTCGAGCCCGGATTGCGCTGGCTGTACGCGCACGTGCCGTCGTACAGCGAATGGAATCGTTTCCACATCTTCTGGAAGATGGGTGACGGCGTGCTGCCGGGTGTGCGCGTCGATCCCGACTGGGAACCGAAGGACCACGCGGTCGGCCTCTTCAACGACATCCTCCGTCAGCTTCTGAGCGGTTATCTCGACAGCGAATTCGCCGACCGCCCGGATCTCCGCGAGAAGGTGCTGCCGAGCTATCCACCCGGTGCGAAACGCCTGCTGCGCGACAACGGCGTGTGGGCGCGCACCTTGAAGCGTGAGAACGTCGAGCTGATCACCGAAACGATCCGCGAGATCACGCCGGATGGCGTCGTCACCGCCGACGGCGTTGCACACGACGTTGACGTCATCATCTACGGAACCGGCTTCCAGGCGTCGAAATTCCTCACCCCGATGACGGTCACCGGGCGCGGCGGCATCGACCTGCACGAGCATTGGAACGGCGACGCCCGCGCCTACCTCGGCATGACGGTGCCCGGGTTCCCGAACCTCTTCTGTCTCTACGGGCCGAACACGAACATCGTCATCAACGGAAGCATCATCTACTTCTCCGAGTGCGGTGTGCGCTACATCCTCGGATGCCTCGGCCTCCTGCTCGACGGTGGGCATCGCGCCCTCGACGTGCGCAAGGACGTGCACGACGAGTTCAACGAGCGTGTCGACGCGGAGAACGCCCTCATGGCCTGGGGCTGGTCGGACGTGAACAGCTGGTACAAGAACGAGCACGGTCACGTGGCCCAGAACTGGCCGTTCACGCTGCTCGAATACTGGCAGCGCACCCTCGCGGCCGACCCCGACGACTACGAGCTGATCGACTGAAGGAAGGTGCGGTCGCCTCTTCGCCGAGCGTTGTCACAAACTCGACATAAATAGGGCCCGAGGCGGGCTGGAGCAGGCCCGTCGCCGTGACGAACGTGTGACGTGGCGACCGCGACGCAGGAGGACGCGAAGAGCGCGCGGTCCAAGACGTCGCGTTCCGCGCTCCTGGCCGTCGTGGCCGGCGGGAACCTCTTCGGTACGGCGGCGGTCGTCGCCTTCTGGTGGCTCGGCGAGCACGAGCTCATCGAGGGACCGCCGTACTGGGCGTTCATGATCATGATCCTGGCGTCGATCGCATGCGACGGCGCGGTCCGGATCTGGTACGGGCGCCGACCCACTTCCCGCGTGCGGGAACAGGTCCGCATCGTCGTCGCCGCGAGCTCGACGACGGTGATCCTCTACGCGACCGGTTGGGGCTCGTTCCTCGGTATCGCCTACGCGCTCTGCGCGGTCCAGGTCCTCGCCCAGCTCCGCACCGTCGACTGGCGGCTCGTGCTCGGCTGGTGCATCGTCGGAGTCACCGCGGGCGAGGTCGCCGTGGGAGCAGGCGCCGCTCCGACCGTCGTGAGCATCGCTCGATCCCACGTGATAGCCGGCTCGGGACTCCTCCCGCTCGCGGTCGTGCTGTGGATCGTGAGCGGAATCCTCGCGGCGCGCGACGCCGTCGAACAGGAAGTGCGCGAACGCGGACAGCGACTCGCACACGAGGCCGCGACCGACTCGCTGACGCAGCTGCCCAATCGGGCGGCCTTCACCGATGCGCTGGCGCGTTCGTGCGCGGCGTGCGAACCCGCGATCCTCGCGTTCGTCGATCTCGACAACTTCAAGGACATCAACGACTCCTTCGGACATCACGTCGGCGACGACGTGCTCGTCGAGGTCGCGGCGCGGCTTCGACGGGTCGTGCGCGCCGGCGACATGATCGCCCGGTTCGGCGGCGACGAGTTCATCATTCTGGCGAAGTCTTCGCGCGACGCGGCGGACGGGGGCGAGATCGCCGAGCGCGTATGGGCCGTCCTGGCGGAACCGTGGCCGATCATCGCGCCGAACACGATCTCGGCGAGCGTCGGCGTCGTCGACGACCACGACGGAAGCTGTACGCCCGACGACCTCCTGAGTCGGGCCGACAAGGCGATGTACGCGCGCAAGCACGGTATGAGCTCGACTGGCTCGGTCACTGCCATGACGTCTCGCGCCCTCGCACACCACCGCCTGGCAATGGATGGAATGCACGGAAGCTTCGTGGTGCTACAGGCCATCCGTCTAGGTCAGGAGATCGTCGATTTCGAGATCGTCGAGGCAAACGCGATCGTACGGACCGCGTTCGAGCCCTTGTGCGGCCAGGTCGTCGGCGCGCGTCTCTCGAAACTCAACGCCGCAGTCGACAACACCGCAGTTATTCCCCTCTATGAAAGGGCGCTGTCAACCGGCGAGCGCGTGAACGCGGAGCTCTGCGTTGCTCAGCCCGGCGGTCGGACCGAGTGGCGCAACGTGGACGTCGTCAGGGTCGATCGCGATGTCATCGCGGTTGTCGCGAACGACATCACCGCCGAAGTCGAGGCACGCGAGGCGTTGGAACGCCGAGTGGGTTTCGCGAGACTGATCGCGCGTTCGAGCGATCTCGGATGCGTCATCGACACGGTCGGGAAGGTTGTGTACGCCCCGTCGGGGGAAACGGCCTTTCTCGGCTACACGAGCGACGATCTCGGACCGCCACTGTCGAGGGTGGCGCCCGGCGACCGCGACGAGGCCTCGGCCTGGTTCGACGAGGTGCGATCGCTCCCCTCGGGGAACGAGGCGCGATCGGTGGCACTGCGGTTCGTCGCGCGTGACGGCAGCGCGCACACCTGCGACGTCACGGCCCAGAACCGATCGGACGACCCCTCGATCGGCGGCATCGTGCTCAGCGTCCACGACGTCTCCGCCCTCGTTGCGGCCGAAGCCCGGCTGGCCGCGGTCGCCGACGCGATCGCCGACGTCATAGTGATCTGCAACGAAGAAGGCGACATCATGTGGGTCTCGGGCGCAGTGCGGGAAGCGCTCGATATCGATCCGGACGATCTCGCCGGTGTCTCCGCCTTCGACCTCGTCCATCCCGACGACCATGCCAATGTCGTGACCCGGCTCCTCAGCTTCGTGGCGGAGACCGACGGCAAAGCCCCGCCGATCGAGCTGCGTCTGCGACTGCGTCGCGCCGACGGCACCTATCGCTGGTTCGATTGCCGCAGCAAGAACCAGCTCGACGATCCGTCGATTCGCGGCCTCGTCATCAGCCTCCGGGACAGCACCGAACGCCGCGCGGCCGAGACGGCGCTGCGCCTCTCGGAGCAGGCGCTGCGAATCGCCGCGACGTGCGACGAGCTCACCGGTCTCGCGAATCGCCGCACGCTGCTCGATCGTGCTGAGGACGCGATCGACCATGCGCGCCGGAACGACGATGTGGTCGGGATGGTGTTCGTAGACCTCGATCGGTTCAAGCTCGTGAACGACGGTCTCGGTCACGACGCCGGCGATCAGCTCCTCGTGCTCGTGGCGGACCGGATCGCCGCCGCGGTCCGCGTGCAGGACGTTGTCGCCCGTTTGGGAAGTGACGAATTCGTCGTCCTTTGCCCGAGCGCATCCGACGTCGACGCGATCAGGGCCGTCGCGCTGCGCATCCTCGACGCGCTCACGGCGCCATTTGCGATCGCGGGCAACGAGGTCGTCGTCGGTGCTTCGATCGGTGTATCCGCCGGGAGCGGATCCGAGACACCGCTCGAGCTGCTCCGCTTCGCGGATACCGCGATGTATCGAGCGAAAGCGGAGGGGAACACACCGATCAAAGTGTTCGACGCACGGATGCAACTGCACGCCGCACGGCGGCTCGATCTGGAATCCGCGCTCCGGCAGGCGACCGCGCGCGGCGAGTTGTTCGCGTACTACCAGCCGATCGTCGATCTGCAAATCGGGCAGGTGGCGCACTTCGAAGCACTGATCCGTTGGGACCGGCCCGGCGTCGGTCTGATCAGACCCGACGCCTTCATTCCGGTGGCAGAAGAGACCGGGATCATCATGGAGATCGGGCTGTGGGTGCTCTGCTGCGCCGCCGCGGACTGTGCGCGTTGGCAGAGCGTCGCGCCGGGCGTCGGCATATCCGTCAATGTCTCCGTGCGGCAGTTCGAGTCGGGCGATCTCGTGAGTAGCGTCCAGGACGCGCTCCTACGCACCGGGTTGGCACCGGAATTGCTCACCCTCGAGATCACCGAGACGGTGATGCTCGATCACACCGACCGCAACGCCGCCATCATGCGCCGGATCCGCGACCTCGGCGTGCACATCTCGCTCGACGATTTCGGCAGCGGTTTCAGCTCCCTCACCTACTTGCGGCTGCTCCCAATCGACTCGCTCAAGATCGACCGCTTGTTCCTGCAGTCGTTCGGGTCGGCGTGGCGCGACGACGCGATGCTGCGCGCGATCGTCAACCTCGGCACCACGTACGATCTCGTCGTCGTCGCCGAGGGGATCGACACCGAGGCAAAGCTCGCCGCGGTACGTGCGGTGGGATGCCGCTACGGACAGGGGTTCCTGTTCTCGAAGCCGATGCCGATCGGGGAGGCGCTCGCGTACCTCGGACTCGAGCAAGGCTCGAGCCCGCGCGCCCGATGACCAGTCAGCCGCGACGGCTGGCGACGAATACCGGGATGGTGCGCTCGGTCCTCTCCTGGTACTCCGCGTAGGGCGGGTATGCGGCGACCGCGCGCTTCCACCACTCGTCGCGCTCGGATCCGCTGACCTCGCGCAGCGCCGCGTCGAACGGCTCCGCCCCGTCCTGGATTGCCACCGCATCCGGATGCGCTCTGAGGTTGTAGTACCAGACGGGGTTCTTCGGCGCGCCGCCCATCGACGCCACGAGCGCGTACTCGCCGTCGTGTTCCACCCGCATGAGCGGCGTCTTCCGCAGCTTGCCCGACTTGTTGCCCCGAGTGGTGACAATGATCACGGGCAGCCCCGTGTCGAGCAACGTGTTGGACTCACGGCCGCCCGTCCGCTCGTAGGTCTCGACCTGCTCGCGCACCCAGTCCCACGGACTCGCCTCGTACTCACCTTCCAGCGTCATCACCGCACGCTACCGGCGCCCGCCCGCGGTTCGGAAGCCGGCCTCCCGCACCTACGAACAGCCGCTGGTGCTGCCGCAGCTGGGGCAGGCGTAACAACTGCCGGCGCGCTGCATCATGTCGCCGCAGACGTGGCACAGCACCATCTCGCGGGTCGGCATCGCGCGTGCAGCTGATGCCGGGTGCTCGTTGCGGACCCGAAGCGCATCGGACGGCGCGCGGTCGTCGAGCGGGAGGTCCATCGACGTCGCGGTCGGCGTCGTCGCCTCCTCCACGCCGGGCAGCGTCGGCTGCAGCCGCTCGCCCACCGTCATGATGCCCATCGCCTCGCGCTTGTCCTTGTCGACGTACTCGACCGCGAGCCGACGGAAGATGTAGTCGACGAGGCTCGTCGCGAACCGGATGTCGGGATCGTCGGTCATGCCCGCGGGCTCGAAGCGCACGTTCGTGAACTTCTCGATGTACGCCTCGAGCGGCACGCCGTACTGCAATCCCATCGAGAGGCCGATGGCGAACGCGTCCATGATGCCGGCCAGCGTCGAACCCTGCTTGGCGACCTTGAGGAACACTTCGCCGGGACGGCCGTCCTGGTACTCGCCGACCGTCACGTAGCCCTGGCAATCGGCGACCCGGAACGAGAACGTGCGGCTCTTGCGCGTGCGCGGCAGCTTCTGCCGCACCGGCTCTTGCACGATGATCGTCTCGACGATCCGCTCGACCTCCTGGGTGAGCGCGTCGGAGGTCTTCTTCTGGGTCGACATCGGCTGGCCGACCTTGCAGTTGTCGCGGTAGAGCGCAACGGCCTTCAACCCGAGTCGCCACGACTCGATGTAGAGCTCCTCGACGTCTTCGACGCTCACTTCTTCGGGCATGTTCACGGTCTTACTGATCGCGCCCGAGATGAACGGCTGCACCGCCGCCATCATCTTCACGTGGCCCATGTAGTGGATCGTGTTGTCGCCCATCGAGCACGCGAACACCGGCATGTGCTCGGACTTGAACACGGGCGCGCCGACGATCGTCTTGTGCTCGTCGATGTACTCGATGATCTTGTCGACCTCGTCCGCGCTGTAGCCGAGCTTGCTCAGGGCGCGCGGCACCGTTTGGTTGACGATGAACATCGTGCCGCCGCCGACGAGCTTCTTCGCCTTCGTCAGGGCGAGATCGGGCTCGATCCCGGTGGTGTCGCAGTCCATCATGAGGCCGATGGTGTTGTGCGACACGAAGCCGTTCGCGACATACGTGACATTGTCGGGCACCGAGAGGTCGTAGGTGAACTCCTCGTCGCCGAGCTCGGCGGTCGCCACGGTGTCGTAGAAGAAGTGCAGCAAGCGGCCGAGCTCCGCGTCGCCAGTCGCCTGGTACGCCTCGGTGGCGACCCGGCGCGACACGCGGCCCCGCGCGTGCTCCGCGAGCAGCACCTTACGCAGACGGTCGTTGGCCGGAGCGACGCGGTCGATGAGCTCACGGCTGACAGGGATGTGGTCGTTGCGTGCCGCCTGGCGTCCCTCGCTCGTCGCGACGCGTGCCGCCTTGCGTACGCTCATGAACCCGACCTCGTCGAGCCACGGCGTGTGGTACCAGCTGTTGAGCAGGCGGACAACGGCCAGCCGTGAGCCGCGACCGCTGACGTCGGGCTTGCGCGTCGTCGGGTAGCCGAGCGCGAGCAGCAGCGACTGCACGTCGTCGGCGAACGCGAGCGATGCCGTCGTCCAGTTCGGGATGCCCGACGTCACGGTACCGTCGGCCTCGAACAGGCCTCGGAGAAACGCGGCGTACATCGCACGATCGTTGGTGTGCAGCACCGCGTCGGGGATGTGCGGCGTCCAACCCTTGCCACGGTGACCCACCGAGGGCTCGTGCTTGGCGAAGCCGCTCGCCTGCCACCACTGTGCGAGGCGCACCGAGTCGAAGCGCACCTCGACGTAACCCCCGCGCGGCGTGACGTGCGCGGGCAGGTTGAAGCACGACTTCCCGAGCAGCTCGAGCCTCTCGATCACGTCGAAATCGCCGGCGCTCACGCACAACCGCAATCCCTTGGCGTGCAGCGAGCCGTCACCCATGAAGTAGCC
>JALYLU010000236.1:0-4839 GCA_030774075.1 Actinomycetota bacterium
AGTCACGAGTAGGCGTGTACCAATACCGCCGTGGATGGTCTGATCCTCGCTTCGATCGAATGAGAACTCGACCGTTACCGCCGCCGCCGATCCACCCTTGTACCAATGGTTCACACGGAAGGTCGTGGTCGGAACGGCCCCGAAGTGACTGTCGAGCCCGGTCGACTCACGAGTAGCCGTGCCATCGAACGCCCACGCCCGCTCCGCCAACGTTCGGTCCGTGAACGCAAACGCACAGGAACCCGATCTCTGCTGCGCGGCGACCTGCGACGATGGCCCAACCGACGGTGCCGTCGAAACGATCGCTGGCGCGGGTCCAGTTGCTCTTGCGGTACTGCCGCAACCTGCGCCGAGCAGAGCAAAGGCGAGGCCGAGCACGGTTCTGGTCCGATGCCTGTTACCCACAACCCATCCGACGTATCGAACGCTCTTGAGGTTCCTCAACGCTTTGGACTTCCGCTCGGCTGAGCGCGCGCACCAGACTGCCCGGTCTGGCGCTGTTATGCGAGCGCCGATCACTGGCAGGAGATATGGCGCGTCGGCCTTCGAGGCGGCATCCCCTACGACTTGGGAGCCTGGCGGAAATGCTGCACTTCGACCATCAGCGGCAAGATGTACCGGACGTAGCAGTTGATCGTTTCGTAGTCGAAGGCGCTTTCTGCTGACGGTGTGCGAACAACCTGCTTGTCAACGATCTCGACCCGTGAGTCCTTCTGCTGGAACTGGCGCGCGGCCGTGAGGATCTCATCGACTGCTTCCTCGCTGCTCACCTCCACGCCGAAGTGGTCCATGTGGCCCGGCCGCGTCGCGTCGCCCGGATCGGGCTGCACAAACACAAACTGCGTCGGCTCGACGCTGACGCGGATGACGAGGGGATTGCCTGGCTCATCCAACGCCTGCTCGCTCCAGCCGAACACCTCGCCGTAGAACGCGACGATGTTGGCGCGGGTCGCCTCGTCGAGCAGGTGAGCCGGCACGCTCATCGCGACGTGGTTGAGCCTGCTGTTCGGCGCCATCGGGTCTCCCCTCTAAACAACTCCGGACGCACAGAATGGCCGATCGCGCGACAGCGCTGCGAGTACCGAGCGGCAGTTCGGGGCGCGATGCGTCGCTGTTATGCGGAAGGGTCAAGGGCACTTTGGCGTCGAGGACCAAGCCGGGCTTTCGTCCATGACTCGGCCGGTGGTCAGTTGCGTGATCCCTGAACCGTCGACAAGGACCATGTAGAGATAGCTGGTCTTGGAGTCACCCGCGGCGAACATGAGCTTGGTGCCGTCCGGCGACCACGCAAGCTCGGTGAAGTTTGGCTCGGTCGGGACGGGGAGGGTCTTCACGTCGAAGACCATGCGCGGGTTGGTGCCGTCTCGATTCATCACGTGGATCGAGCCGTCGTCTTCGTTGACGAACGCGATCTTGGTCCCGTCCGGCGACCACCTCGGCCATGCCGCGTTGACGCCGCCGCCGATACTTCTTCGTCCGGAACCGTCGGCGCGCATGACATACAGGGAGAGACTCCGGACGCCCGAACCGACAAACGCGATGGCCGAACCATCTGGAGACCACACGGGTGTTCCATCGTTCATACGGCCTCTCGTAAGCCTTCGCAGGTCAGTC
Organism: Actinomycetota bacterium; assembly: GCA_030774075.1. Classification (GTDB taxonomy): domain Bacteria; phylum Actinomycetota; class Acidimicrobiia; order IMCC26256; family PALSA-610; genus PALSA-610. The sequence continues at coordinate 1,615 of JALYLU010000236.1, forward strand.
CCGTCCGGTTTCATCGTGTAGAAATCCGATCGACCGGCCACTTCTCTCGTGAACAGAATCCGGGAGCCGTCCGCAGACCACGTCGGGCTGGCGTTGCTGCGACCCGTCGTGAGACGCGTCACGGCTCGGCCATTCGCGCGCATCAGGTAGACGTTCTGGTCGCCCCTGGTGTAGCGGTTGAAGACGATTTTCATTCCGTCGGGCGACCATGCGGCTTGATCGTCGCCCGGGTCGGTGGTGATGCGTCCGAGCGTCCCGTTGGCGGCCAGCGTATGGAGCCCACCGTTCAGTCCTCCTCGGGAGAAGACGACGCATCCCTGCGGCACGCCGACCATCGGGAGGATCGACGGGGCCGTCGTACCACCCGCGACAGCCGCCGGTTGCGATGACCGGCCGCTGCTCGCCGAACAACCCGCGACCACCACAGCAACGGCTGCCAGAACGGCGCCAATCACGCGACTGTTCAAAACCACAGCAACATGACGCACACTCCACGCCGTCGGTTCCACCAACGCCCGAACGAGGCATCACACGCGGCCTCATCACGTCGCACATGTAAGCCCGCTCTGCGACGCTTATGCGAGAGCAGATATGTCGCTCTCCAACTGGGTCGTCAGACGGGCGAGATCCAGCGGTCGTCCTTCGATTGACCGCTGGTGAAGCCAATCGCAGACCAGAACCGGTGCGCGAGTTCGTTGTCGTCATCGACCATCGCGTCGAGCCGACGAGCGCCCAGACGCCTCGCACGTTCCCGTGCGTGAGCCACGAGGTCCGTCGCGAGTCCGTGACGCCTGACGTCTCCTCGGACCGCGAGCCTGTAGAGATGGCATCGCCAACCGTCCCAGCCGACGATGATCGTGGCAAGAATCTCGCCGGCTTCATCCGCGATCAGCAGCGCGTCGGCATCTCTTTCGAGAAGCTCAGATAGCGAGTGCACGTCACTCGGAAGGCGCGTTGGACCCGCGGCCTGCTCCCACAGCGTGAGCACCGCGTCTAGATCGCTGGGGCGCGCATTGCGTATCACGGGCACGATGCCAGCCTTGCATGGCTTACCTCCCGTTGTCCGGGGATTTGAGACGCTGCCACCTCGCCGCGCGCCATGCGAGCGTGCGACGATGCACCCAAGACGACCGATCGCTGGCGCGAGTCAGATCGGCAGTCCTGGCGCGGTCAAGGGTTCCGCGCCGTGTAGAGAGCCGTGAGAAACGTGCGCGTGACACGACCTCCGTAGTTTCGGTGGACGAGCGCCTCTATCGCGTCGAGCGCCTGACGTTGCTCATGCTGCGGGCGGCGAAGGACAATCGCCATCGTCGCGTACAAGGCACGGACTTGTGTTGCGTCCATGTCGAGTTCGCTCCGGATGAGTTCGCTCTCCACGTCCGCGAAACCCGCATTGCGTAGGTCGGAACGGCGCTTGACCTCGTCGATCTGGAATGGCCGCTGAGCGGGTTCAAGTATCGAACTCGGCGAGCCGCCAAGAAGAGACTCTGCCGCATCGGCGAAGTCGTCACGTCGGGTCGGGTCCTCGAACAGCATCCACCAGATCGCGATCCATCCATCAGACCGCACAACTCGTCGCAGCTTGGCGCTGGCAGTCCGTTGGTCGAGCCAATGAAACGATGTCGCGGCAACGGCAAGGTCAAAGCTGCGCCCTTCGAGCTGTGCGTCCTCGAAGGGCGCAACGACGATTCTCGCCTGATCGCTATCGAGAGTCCGTTGGAGATACGCCGCCATCGACGCGTTCGGCTCGATACCGGTGACGTTGACTCCCATCGACACCAACCGTCGCGTGGCGAGACCCGTACCGGGCCCGATCTCCACGACCCGCGAACCCCTCACTAGATGACACCGCTCTTCGAGGAGCGCCCAAACGCGCTCCGGATACTCAGGCCGACCCGCGTCGTAGGCGGTCGGATCCTGCCCGTAGAGACGCCGTCCTTCGATAGGGGAAAGACCGGCGACGATCTCGCTTGGGTCACTCAGCTCTGCCACGCCCTCCTCCCGACCCTCGTCGCTAGCCACCAACCACCCGCTGACATCGCGCCGGGACACATGTTGGCCGCTCTGGGACGCTTATAACTAGCCGCCGGGGACGGCGGAGGGGAGCTTCGGTCGATCCAACGACTTCACATTCGCACCCTCATTACGACCGAGGCGTCACCCGCCGGAGGCACCCAGATCAGGCAGTTATGGCGTACGTCGCGGCGGGTCGCCGTGGGCTATTGGATGTCGCTGGATGGGTTGTCGAGGTGCTGTTCGACGAGCGTGGTGAGCCAGTCGAGCGTCGCGAGCGCGGCTGCCTTGCGTTGGGCCTCGGAGGGGCGGGGCGCGGTGGGAGAAACGGGCGTCCACAAGATGAGATTGATCATCGTTCCATTGGGGCGGCCGAGGATGACCTGCTGTGCCGTGTCGCTATGGCCGATCCGCAGGAGCTGTGATCCAGTTGACAGCCGAGTCAGGCTGTCGACCGCGGGGTCGCGGATGAGTTGCTCTGGCGAGCCCGGCAGCTTCGTGAGGCGTTCCCGGACGATGTGGAGTTGTTGTCCCGTCGGAAGGTCGTAGGTGACCTCCGCCACGGGTGGGTCGCCGACGATGTCCTGCGCGTCGGCGAGAAGGGCCCCTTTCGGGACGAGGGGCGCGACGAGTTGTTCCAGGGCGCGCGAGAGCGGACCGTTCGATATCCGACCTGATCGACTCGGAACGGAGGTTGTGACGTGGTGATCGGTCGTCGACGACGGAGGGTGTTTGCTGGTCTGGCTGACCGTCGGATTCACGTTCACCGTGCGCGTGCGACGGGAGGAGCCGAGCATGATCGCTCCGACGACGACAACCGCGGCGACCGCCGTTACGGCCGTTGCCGTGTGGCGAAAGCGTCGTCGTCGTGACCTGACTCGAACGCGCTCGACCGGGGGTGGGAGCGGCGCATTCGCGAGATCGTGACGGACAGCTTCGTCGATGCGAGTCATGATCGTTCCTCCACGGCGACGTCGGCTTCCAATGCAACGCCGAGAGCACGACGCGCTGCCGCGAGTGTCGACGCAACCGTTCCACGGGTGACTCCCATGACCTCCGCAATGTGGCGTTCATCGAGATCGGCGACATATCTCAGGACCACCGCAGTTCGTTGCCGTGGGGGCAACTCGCGTACGAGTTCCCACACCTCGCCCGCCGGGGCTGAGACCACCGACCGGTGAGCAAGCCGCGATAGCAGGCGTTGCTCGACGC
>JALYLU010000236.1:4849-7551 GCA_030774075.1 Actinomycetota bacterium
CGTTCAGGGCAACTCGATATGTCCAGCCCTCAGGCGAGGCCATGCCTCGTACCTCGTCCCAATGCCTCCATGCCCGGGAGAACGCTTCGTCGGTCGCCTCCGCGGCGATCTCATGGTTGCCAGAGACGGCAAGCATCGTCGTGACCAAGTGCGCGTAGGTATCCCGGTACCAGGGTTCAAACGACTCGCCCAACGGCACCCCCACACCTCAACAACGCACGAGCGAGGCGAAACGTTGCCTGCCGAGTCGAGCAACTCCGGGATTCACGATCACGATGCGTCGGCGCGCCAGATTGCCCGCTCTGGGACGCCTCAGTCGAGTACCGCTCGGCAGTCATTTGCTCGGCGTCGGGCTGCTGCTGCATCAGAGTTTCGCCGCTAGATCGGCTGCTGCGTGTACGAGGAACGTGGTCGAGAGTGGATGTGTCGTTCCGTAGTGAGCGAGGGAGATGGAGGAGCTGACGATGAGGGCGCGGTGGCCTCTCAGCTTCGCGATTACACCGGAGCTGAAGGAGTTGTTGCTCTTCTGCACGTAGACGCCCGGCGTCCCGCTGGGGACGTAGCCGCCGCCAGGCGTCGCGCTAGGCGTGGTCGACAGCATCTGCTCGAACGACGCTCCGGGCGGGGAGATGTCGAAGACTGAGGCGCTGACGCCGCTCGAAAGCTGATCCGTGAAGATCGCTTCTTCGAAGTGGTGTCCGGTCTGGTCGATCCTCGAGTCGGACAAGTGCAGGTGGTAGCTGGGAGGCAGTTCGGCGGCAAGTGCGTTGATCAACGCCGGATCGGCGGGGCCGGTGGGGGTCCAGACCGGTGGCGTGGCCGAGTCTGCGCCGTTCGTTGGTGTTGGGACGTTCCACCGGTAGAAGTCGTCGAGTCCTGAGCTGCTGATTGCGACCAGAGCGTGACCGTTGCTGGTGGCAATGTCGAGCCGTCCGCCGGGTGGGCGTCCGAGGTCGGGCATGGGCAACCAGTGCGAGCCGTCGGTCGTTACCCAACCGCCGGGTCGTGAGTTGGTGTCGAAACCGGTGGCGACGAGGTAAGGGCCGATCGGGATGAGTTGATCGAAGACGGTTCCCGGCGGGGAATACGCCACGTCGGGATGCGACCACGAGGTGCCATCCGCTGAATACCAGAGCAGGCTTGCGTTGTCAGAATTGGTGGGGTAGCTCACCGCCCAAAGTTCGCCGTTCCAGGTCGTCACGGTCGTGCTGCCGGGATCGACCCTCGCGCCGAGATCGGTTCCTTCGGTCCAATGAAGGCCGTCGCTCGAGGTGAAAACCACCGCGCGTCCTGAGCCCTGCGCCACTGGCACTTCGGCCAGCGCGACAAGTCGGGAACCGGAACGTGTGATCGCGCTGACGTAACGGGGAAGATCGGTTGCCTGCCAGTTGCGACCGTCAAGCGAGAAGGCGGCGCCGCCGCTGTTGTACGCGACGAGGCCGAGTTGGTCGGCGACAAGCTGATACGGCGATTCCTTCGCACCGAGGTTCAAGGCCGGCGAGGAGCTCGGTTGCGCCGTCCAGATACGCCCGTCGGGCGAGGTCCACACGGGCGCGCCCTCGTCACCTTCGCTGATCGACCAGAATTTGTCGTGCCAGTACGTGACTGCGTCGACACTGGTCCCGGTCGACGGTATTGCCTCCGCGGAAACACGTGTCCAGGTTGACCCGTCCGACGAATACCAGATGGCCGGAATGGTCGGATCAGCCACTGACGTACAGCCGACGCAGCTATATCCGACCGCGACAAATCCGGAAGGGCCCGCGGCTGCCTGGTGCACGAACGATTGATAGGTCACCGCGTTCGGGAGCCGCGCCCAGCCGGCTTGGATCTGTTCGGTCGTGACGCCGCCTGGTGGGTTCGAGTTACCCACGCTGATCCGCGCTTGGGGCGATCGATGTGCGGACGCGACGAGCACGATGGGCACCGCAACGGCGAGCGCAACCGCCGCGACCGCGAGGGTGGCTGTCCAACGCCTGCGTGCTCGCCGCCGACGTCCGCGAACAACCAACGTCTCGACCTCGGGCACCCGCACTACCTGTGCGCGAAGTGCGCGCACGGCTTGGCGCGCGGCATCGTCCACGTTCATGTTTCCTCCTGGTCGAGTTGGAGTCTCTGCGCGAGCGCGGCGCGGCCGCGATGTAGGTGCACCCGCACGGTTGCTTCTGTGCAGCCGACCAGGCCCGCAATCTCAGCTACGGGTAGATCCTCCAAGTAGTGAAGAACGACACACTGCGCCTGACGCGCAGACAGTGATCGCACCGTTGTCCAGAACTGTTGGGCGTCTTCAGGCATATCCGGAGCGACGTCGACGCCGCGACCGATGCGACGTAGTGCGCGAAACTCGATGCGGGCTCGCCTCACGACCGACCGGGACCGGTTGATCACCGCGCGGCGTAGCCAGGCGCCTGGTTTGTCGTACGACCCGATCTCGCCCCAACGACGGTGCGCGTCGATGAAGACGTCCTGTGCCAGGTCCTCCGCTGCCAGCCGGTCTCCGGTGAGCGCAAACGCGAGCGTCACCATCCTCGGGTACTCGCGCTCGTAGAACGCCTCGAACCGCTCCGGGCCAGGGATCTTCCCGCCCTCATTTTTCACACGCGTGTCAGCGCCCATTACCCGTCACGACCCACACTCGCACGAACGCGCCGGAAGGTTTACGCCCGCCAGAAACTCAGACCCGATCGCACTCCTTGCGCTCT
>JALYLU010000237.1:0-176 GCA_030774075.1 Actinomycetota bacterium
CGGCTGCCGCGGATACGGGCACTTGGTCGAGGACCGCGTCGAAGACGAGCTGAAGCTGTCCGGCGGGCAAGCGACCGGAACTTGCTGCGACCTCGAGCACCTCGCGCGCGTCCGGTCGGCTCCGTTCAGCCGCCTCGGGCTCGACGACTCGGTAGAGCTCTTCGGATGGCGTGACG
>JALYLU010000237.1:186-7517 GCA_030774075.1 Actinomycetota bacterium
GTGCAGGACATCGAGGACCACGTTGGCGGCGACGGCTCGAGGCCGACGCTCGTGCGGGTAGCACTTGATCCTCGCCAGGGCGACGGCGATCACCTCGGCCCCAACGTCGGGATCCCGGGCGGCACCCATCCGGCGGGCGACGTTGATGAGCCCCGGAGAGAGGGCCTGCAACGCAGCGCGAGCTGCAATCTCGTCGCGAGGCGCTCGACGCATCAGCGCACCGAGCACCGAGTCGGCGCTGGCCCGATCGGTGCCGGGGCGTGTGCGCTCGAGGATTTCCCCAACACTGTGCATATCGCCGAGGACCGGGTCGGTCGCCCACGACTGGAGCGCCGCATCCGCCTCCGAGCTGGTCGCGACGACCTGCCAGTCCCGCTCCAACGCGGCGAAGAGTTCGAATCCCATTCGGCACCCCTGGGCAAAACACGGATTGGGGTGCTCACGATGCGCTGCATTAGTCCCGGGATTAGTCCCGGGATGACTCCCGGAATCACTCCCGCCCCAGCTTTTTTCGCGCACGAGCGGCGCGGGACGTTCGAGATGGGCCGTGCAGCGGCCCGGAAGGGATCACGGCCGGTCCCGACGGGGCCCTATGGTTCACGAATAACAGCACCAATTCGATCGGGCGGATCACGACCACCGGAACCGTCACCAGCTATACCGGCCCCAGTATCGGCGGCCCGCAGGAGATCACGGTAGGTCCTGACGGCGCCCTGTGGTTCACCAACTTCCTAGTGGCCGAAAACGGCAGCCCACCGGGTTCGATTGGGCGGATCAGTACCGCCGGAGCGATCACCATCTACAGCGACACCAGCATCGACGATCCCACCGGCATTACGGTCGGTCCTGACGGTGCCTTGTGGTTCACGAATGTCGCCTTCTACTACCCGACAGCCTCGATCGGTCGAATCACCACCGCCGGAACGGTGACCACCTATGCCGACCCCAGCATCTCGGACCCGCAAGGGATCACCACTGGTCCCGACGGTGCGTTGTGGTTCACGAATCGCGGCAATAGTTCGATCGGCCGGATCACTACCGCTCCAGGGGCACCGCGTTCGGGTTCAGCCGTTCCGGAAGACGGTGCTGCCAAAGTGACCTGGCAGGCACCCACGAGCAATGGCGGTTCCGCGATCACGGGCTATGTGATCAGTGCCTACATCGGCTACGTCCAGGTAGCGCAGATGACGTTCAACGCGACCGCGACGAGCGAGGTCGTCAACGGCCTGACGAACGGGACGACGTACAGGTTCAAAGTCGCGGCGATCAATGCGGTCGGTACGGGCCCGCAGTCGACCGCAAGTGGGGCGGTCGTCGTCGGCGCCCCGGTCGCGCCTACGGGGGTGAACGCGACACCCGGGAACGGGCAGGCAACCGTGCGCTGGATCGCGCCTGCGAACAACGGCTTCGCGATCACCGGGTATGTCGTAAGGGCGTACCTCTTCGGTACCGCACAACCCGCAGTCACGTTCAACTCGTCTGCGACGCGTGAGACGCTCACCGGTCTGACCAATGCCAAGAGCTATACGTTTGCCGTCGCAGCCAGAAACGCGAACGGTATCGGACCGCAGTCCAGTTCATCTCTAGCCATCACAGTCGGCGCACCGACGGCACCGACGAACGTCACTGGAACGCCCGGCACCGGCAGCGCGACAGTCGCCTGGACTCCACCCTCATCGAGCAATGGCTCCGCGATTACGGGCTATGTGATCACTGCCTACATCGGCTACGTCCAGGTAGCACAGGTGACGTTCAACTCGACCGCGACGAGCCAGGTTTTCAACGGCCTGACGAACGGGATGACGTACAGGTTCAAAGTCGCCGTCCGAAACGCGAACGGAACCGGCGTCCAATCCGTGGCGTCCAACGCGGTCACGCCGACTTAACCTCGACTCAGGCGCCAAGCGGCCGTGCTACAGGACGTCCCAATGACAGACCGCGTTCCCATCCGGTCGCCGATGACGACCTCTCGATCAACGCGAGCATCGCGTCGTCGCATACGCGATGCAGACTCACGGCCATCGCCGGTGCGAACGCAGCGATCGCGCCGTTCGAGGGCCGACACGCGGAGCTGCTCGAACAACTCCACAACCAGACCGAAGCACTTCGCACTAGCGAGGGCTGGCGACGTTGGCTCTCGATCTCCAGCCGCTTCACCGAGTACTCGATCAACAACCAGCTCCTCATTCTGATGCAGCGACCGGACGCCTCCCGCGTCGCCGCTACAAGGCCTGGCAGGCACTCGGGCGCCACGTCAACAAAGGCGCGCGGGGCATCGCGATCTTCGCACCGCTCCCTCGCCGAGTCGAAGACGACAACGACGAACGCAGAAGAGTGCTCACCGGTTTCAAAGTGGTTCGGGTCTTTGATATCAGCCAAACCGGTGGCGAACCGCTCCCGACCCTCACGGTCCCCGACGTCGCCGGGAGCTCTGAGGCACTGTTCGACGTCCTCGTTGCCGTCGTCTAGGCGGAAGAGCTCGAGGTTTCGACGACAAACCGAGCCGAGCGACTGGGACGGCCCGCGCGGGTGGATCGAACACGAGAATCGCACCATTACGGTGGTCGACTACGGACCCGTACGCTCTTACACGAACTCGGCCACCATTGCGACCCGGCCTGCCATCTCCCCGGAAGCGACACGCCCGTCTGCGAGGTCGTCGCCGCGAGCGCAGCCTGGCTCGTCGGTACCGGCCTCTTGGGCTTGGCGATGAACGACGCGTCCACGACCTATGTCGCGTCGCGGCTCGAGGCAACCGAGATCCCAGCCGCCGATTTCATGGCCCAGCTCGCCGACCATTCCCTGCGCGTCGCGAAACGCCTCGAGACGCTCGTAACCCAACAGCTCGATGCGCCCTCGACAACTGGCGGTCAACGCCACCCGATCTCGGAGAAGCGCGGTTAACCACGCCGTGAGGGCCTCAGCCCTCCCGGCGGACTCTTGTGTGCGAAGCCGTCGCGCCTCAACCCTTCTTCGCCGGGCGCCGCGTCTTTGTCACCGCACGAACCTTCTTAGCCGCGCGTTTAGTGCCCTTATGTTTCGCGGCCCGCGCAGCTCGCGCTTTCACCAGGTTCTGCGCGAGCTTCGCACGCGCCTCGGGCGACAGGGGACGACGCTTCTTCGCAACCTTCTTGACGGTCTTCTTCGCGGCCTTCGCCGTCTTACGCGGACGACTCGACGCGGCTGGCCGACCGACGGCCGGGACTACATTGTCGATTTCGACGCCGTCACCACCGAGGTCGCTCGCAGCAATGGCTGCCTGATACGGATTGGAGGCTTCGACGATCTCGACGGTCGTGCGTCTGAGGGTCACTCGATAACGGGGCATCGTCTCCTCTTCTTTCCACGGATGGCCGAACCACGGCACGCTAGTACGAGTCGCGCCACGAGACACATTGAGCCAAGGAACGCGTGAGCGGAAAATGGCATCAGCTCCCACACGACCAAGAAATGCAATCCGACATGCGACACGATCCCGGCCGACACCGAAGTTGTCGCGTGCCCAGCCCGAAATGGTTGAACGGCTTCATGCCGAGGCGTACCGCACCTCGAAATCTTGTAGGTCTCGTCGTAGTCGAACGCTTCAAAACCGACCCGAGACCGCACGGTCGCAGTCCGCCGACCGCCCACAGCCGTTCCAGTGCCGGGGGTCGGCATCTGGTGGTCACGCGATGACGCGCACCACGATGGCGAGTGCAGCACCGCCAATGCAGCCGGTCGACCACCAGGTCGCAGCAAGCTTGAATGGAGTAACGCGCCGAGCGAGGAGACCGAGGAGCATCGCAACGAGCACCGCGATCACCGCAGGGGCTGAATCGGGGAGCGCACCGAGGACCGCGCCGCACAAGAGTCCCGCAGTCGCGGCGAGGACCCCGACCAAGATCTGTAGCCCGAGCAGGGCCGGTCCAATCCGCACAATCGCCGGCCGTGCGTCGTTCTTGCGTATGTACTGATCGCGCTTGTTCAGCCACGCCCGAATTCCACGGCAGGCCGCCGCCCGGTCGTAGTCGCCGCCGACCGCGAGTTGAGCCTGAAGCCAATCGCGCAGGTCCTTGCCATTCACGACCGCGACCCCGAATCCGACGGGCAGGACCGCCTCGCCCCAGTCGCCCCACAGCACAACCAGCGGCTTAACTGGCATCCGCACGCCTACATCGCGAGAGGCCAGAAGCTGACTGAGCTGTTGCGCGCCGCGCCGCGCTGCCTCCACGGCTTCTCGCAAGCGGAGGTCTCGAAGATCGCCCCAGGCTCGGGCACTCCACTTCGTCTCCACAGCCCAGGCGCCCGAGGCACTTAGTACAGCGTGGTCGATGTCGCGCTTCTCGAACGGAATGTGGCTGACGACCGAGCAGCCGGACCGCCTGAGCTTCCGCAGCTCGTGCTCGGTCCACCGTTCCGCCTCGGACCCCATCCGCGTGCCGAGGCTGCCACTCCCCTCCATGACAACGATCGCGAGTGCAGCCACGCCCGCCGTCGTGATACTCGCGAAGTCGAAGCCGGCTTGCCAGCCGTGAGCGGTGAACTGCGAAAGGCCGGCGAGCGTGAGCGTCGCGGCGAGACCGATGACGAGCGTCGGCCACATCCGGCGGATGAGGTCCCACTGACGCTCGCGCGCCTTCTGTGCGGCCCATCTGCCCGCTCGACTCCGCATCCCCACGAAGATAATGGCCACGCCGCAAGCGCGCGTCCGATTGGGTGTGACGCCGAACTCGTCATCGAGGTCACCCTGTACCACTCCGATGGTCAATGAGTTGTGCACCCTCAACTGCCCGCGCCGCCCGGCCGCGGCAGTGCGTCCTCGGAAGCGGACCCTCCAAATGCGCTGAGACGCGCGCTTGGGCGCCCGTCAGCGCGCTGGGGGACTCGATCATGCTCTCATATCACACCTCTGATGTGCCGGCGTCTGGCGACGCAAGCGCGGTAATCGACTGCGGCGATGGTAGGGCTGTCCTCGTCGATCGCGTCCCGCAGGAGATGTCCGTACGGTCCCGAGCCGTAGATCCGTGGTGAAGCGCGCCACAGGTTCGCCGCAAGCACTCATTCAGGTTTGACAACTCAGAATCTCTATAGACCCGCGGTTCAGGCCGCCCGTGACTACGAAAGCTTTGAGCATTTCGACCGATCTGCTAAAGTGTTAGACACGTCGCGGGATGGAGCAGTCTGGTAGCTCGTCGGGCCCATAACCCGAAGGTCGCTGGTTCAAATCCAGCTCCCGCAACCAAAATCAACAGGTCCGAGGCCACGTCGTCCAATCGACAGGGCCTCATTTTGTCATCGCCGGTGTCATCGCGTATGAGGTCTCTCAGGGGTCGCTGGAATCTGTCACCGGTGGCGGCGCCGTGGCGTCAATTTCGTTCAAATCGGAAGCGACACACACGCGGGTCTGGCTTTGTTCCCGTTAGTGTCGGCCACTGGCCGTGATTATGCAGACGAGAGGTTCATCATCGCGGGTCACCCCGCCCAAATTCTTAGTACTACGAAGCCACACTATGAGTGACTTGCGCGTAACGGACATTCGAGTCGCACGTCCAAATGTAATAGTTGTGAGCATGGCGGAACGCGCGCCGTAGCTTATCGTCGCTGGAGAGCCCGCCGCAGAACGGTCGCCACCTCAGCCACATTCCGATCGATCAAGCCGTGAGAGGCCACGCACCGCCTTGCCCGGGAACCGATCTCGCTTCGCATTGCGGGATCTGCAGCCAAGCGAAGCGCGAGGCGGCTAAGAAGATCGTCTGAGGACGCGACGTATCCCGCTGCGCAGCAGCGAATCTGGCGTTCAATCCCTCCGACATCGCGCCCAACAACCGGCCGCCCTTTCCACATCGCCTCCGCGACAGCTAGGCCATAGCCTTCGGCTCGGCTCGTCGCGAGGTGAACGTCGCCCGCACACTGAACGAGCCCAGTCAGGCGTTGATCGTTGTTATTCTGGTCGGAAGGAAGTGACCAAACATGCATGCGGCGGCGAATGGCGCCCGGGTGTGTTGCTCGCTCTAGAATCGTGGCACCGAGGGTGTCGTGCGCCTGTGCTGTGGTGGACGACGCGCCCGCAAGAAGTATGTGTGCTGTCGGAAGCGAGTGGAGTACTGGAACAGCGACGCGAAGTGCCGCAACTGGGTCCTTCAGGGGCGCCCAACGCGCAAGTTGGACCAGCATCACATCAGCCGAGTCGAGCGAATCAGCATCGTCGGAGTGAATCTCGACCCGATCCGGCGATCTGGCCAGCTCGCTTCGCGCCTCGGATGGCACGATCTGTGTCGCGTTCTTGACAGTCAGTGGGTCGATTCCCGGTCGGACCTCACAGACGCTCGCGCCGAGGTGCGCGGGAACGTAGCGTTTATCGTGCACGATAACGACCCCGCAGTCCCGGAGATAACTGCCCATCAGCGACCAGAACTGGCGTGTGTACGCATTCTGTGTCGTCGTTCCTAGGTGAAGGCGCCAGACTAGACGCTGGTTGAGCTTTGCTAAGACGGGCGCGAGTCCAAGCGCTTGGGGATCGTGGAGTATGACGACATCGATGTTGGACCCGAGAAGCTCGTCTTTCAAGGGCATGGCGGCGATGTCAGCGGTAAGCGCCTTTCGAATCTCGTCCTGAGATATCGAAACATCGGGCGTTACGCCGTAGCACAACATGTTCAATGCACGAGCAGCGTCGAATGCGCGCTCGCTTGGCATCGGTAGTCGCAGCCAGCGGCGGCGAACGCCACAATGATGCCCGTAACGACTTTCGCCACGTAGCAACTCAGCAAGTCCGCCTTCGGTATGACCAACTGTGATGTCCGTCGTGTTGATCTCGTTCATCTTGCACGACCCCAACGATTGAGCAGTGTCGCTTGCTTAAAGGGCGCACCGAACCCGATACCGGTTGTAGGACCCGATAGGTTCAACGCTGACGACAGTTCGGAGATGGATAGTCTCAGGAGGACTCTGGGCCCGCGGGCAACCAGTTGTTCGTGTAAACATTCGCGTCCGACGTATCCTTGGTTGCATACTCCGGCAGGATGAACCAGAACCGGCCATGGTGCAGACCATCGCGGGTGATATTGCGCCATCCTGATTCCTCAAATAGCTGCACTACCTCCGGTAACTGCGGGCAGTCAACGCCACGAGTAGTCCAATCAGCAAAGCACTTGAATTGAAGCCCACTGTTGAGTGGATACGAAACGCGAAGTTGGCGCAGCGCGTGGGCCGTGACTGTGAACGTACGCGCACGATTCAGTAGAGGCGCCGCATCGGGCCCCTCTCGCACCAGCAATAAGGAGAATTGGAATGGCAGAGCCGCTACAGCGTTCGAGAGCTGTAGCTCGATCATGACCCACCCGCGACCGCGT
>JALYLU010000238.1 GCA_030774075.1 Actinomycetota bacterium
CCCACCTTGCGCGCGTTCCAGGCCGGCCAGGGCGAGCAGGCGATCGCGTGGCTCGGGCGCCGACGGGGTGGCAGGGCTTCGACGTCGCGTGAACGAGGGACGTCGTGTGAACGGGCGCGGGCCGCGTGAACGGGCGCTGGTCAGACGCCGATGGGTACACTTGACCGATCGGTCAAGTTCTGAGAGGAGCCTCGGTTGACGGCGGACGAGCAGCGTGTGACGCAACTGTGCGACGACCTCCTCGCGCAGCACGATCCCAAGTCGACTCCACCGGCCGAGTTCCTCGGCGCGCAGTACGACCGTGGCATCGCGTGGGTGCATTTCCCCGAAGGCTCCGGCGGCCTCGGGCTCTCACCGAGGCTGCAGAACACCATCAACGCCAGGTTGTTCGGCGCGGGCGCCCCCATTCCCTACGCGCGCAACCCGATCGGTCACGGCATGTGCGCGCCGACGCTCGTCGCGCACGGTTCCGACGAGCAGACGCGTCGCTATCTCCGCCCGCTGTTCAGCGGCGAGGAGATCTGGTGCCAGATGTTCAGCGAACCGGGCGCAGGCTCCGACGTCGCAGGCCTGTCGGCGCGCGCCGTACTCGACGGCGAGGAGTGGATCGTCAACGGCCAGAAGGTGTGGACGACGCTCGCCCACGTCGCGACGTACGGCATCGTCCTGGTGCGCACCGATCCCGAACAGGTGAAGCACAAGGGCATGACGATGTTCGTGATCGACATGCACTCGCCGGGTGTCGAGGTGCGACCGCTCGTGCAGGCGACCGGTGAGGCCGAGTTCAACGAGGTCTACATGACCGACGTGCGCATTCCCGATCGCGAACGTCTCGGTGACGTCGGCGAGGGATGGGGCGTGTCGCTCACCACTCTCATGAACGAGCGCGTGTCGATCGGTGGACAAGTGAACCCGCGCGGCTCGGGGGTGATCGCCGTCGCGGTGAAGGAGTGGAAGCGCAACAAGCAGCGGAACGACGTGGTGGCGCGCGACAACCTTCTGCGACTGTGGATCGACGCCGAGGTCAATCGCCTCACCAACATGCGGGCGAGCCAATCCCGCCGCAAGGGGACTCCGGGCCCTGAAGGTTCGGTCGGCAAGCTCGCGATGGCGGGTCTCAACCAGCGCATCATGAGCTTCGTGATGGACCTGATGGGCCCCGAAGCGCTCCTCTACCCGAGCGGCTACACGTTCGAACGACCTCGGAGCGCGATGGATCTGTCGAACCCGCAGAAGGCCTTCCTGCGGGTCCAGGCGAACTCGATCGAGGGCGGGACCACCAACATCATGAAGAACATCCTCGGCGAGCGGGTGCTCGGGTTGCCAGGGGAGCCCCGCGCCGACAAGGCTCTCCCCTGGAGCCAAGTGCCCAGAAGTTGACGATTTCATCTTGAGCTCGGGCGGCTCCACCACGGAGGACTCCGGGCCAGACCCGAAGAACTGAAGATCCGACGTGTGGATGCCGACTGGGAGAGAGATGTTCGGACTCTCGCGCGCGCGGGTTGTCGTCGTCGCGGGTGTTCTCGCCTCCGTTGTCGCCTCCGTCGCGGCGCCAGGGGCCGCCTACGGCCTGGCGACGGCCACCACCACGACCACCACCACGGTTGGCGGGCCGGAAATTCCCCCGCCGTCGGCCAGCTCGACCACCACGGTGCCGTCGACCGGTCCGACGACCACCACGACGATCCCCCCGCCGCCCATGCCGGCGTTCACGTTGCCGACCGATGCCGGACTGCAGCTCATGCAGACCATGCAGAAGGCCAAGGCCGACCTGAAGGCTGCGCAGGACGGGCTCGGTCCGGCGCAGTCTGCCGTCGCGACCGCGCGGAAAAACGAGGCCGCGGCGCGCCGCGCGCAGAAGAAGCTCGAGGCCGCCGCCCGCAAGACGCAGCGGCAGCTCGAGGAGACGCGAACGCGCTTGCACCAGGTCGCGGCCGAGGCCTACATGCGTGCCGGCGACACGCAGCTCATGAACGCGATCGCGGGGTACCTGAGCACCACCTCGATCGTCGATGCCGGAAGTCAGCTGCACGTGCTCGGAACGTTCGGCTCGAACCAGAAGGACCTGCTCGACAAGTATCTCGCCCTCAAGCGGCGCGTGGACGGTCAGGTCGCGCACATCAGGGACGTCTCGGCGCGCGCTGCGGACGCGGTTCGTGTCGCCGAGAAGCACCTGAGTGAGTTCCGCTCGACGATCGACGGCTCGCGGACGCGCATCGCCGTTTCCCTTGCCGGTATCCATGACTTCGAGACCGCGGCGACGAGCGCGACGAGCCCGATCCTCGGGCCCAGCCGGCTGACCGCGAAGCAGATGGCCGACTACGTGATCGCGCAGAAGTACACGCCGCGTATCACCGTGCCGATCGAGATCCTCGCGCAGATCTACCTCGATGAGGGAGCGAAGACGGGCGTGCGCGGCGACGTGGCATTCGCACAGTCGATTCTCGAGACGGCCGGCTTCGCGAACCCGGGGAGCGCGCCGACCGACAACAACTTCGCCGGTATCGGTTGGTGCGATTCCTGCGTGCACGGCTTCAACTTCCCCGACGCCAAGACGGGCGTGCGCGCGCAGATGCAGTTGCTGCGCGTTTACGTCGACCCCCTGTTTCCCGACCTGGCGTACGCGGCCAAGGATCCGATCCTCCTGCCCGGCACGCTGACACTGGGCTTCCGGGGCAAGGTGCAGACGTGGTGGGACCTGTGGGGAACGTGGGCGACGGGCGCGCTCTACGGACAGCGGGTGTACGACATCTACGAACGCATGGTCGCGTTCTCGCTGTCAGACCCCACGCCCCCACCGCCGCCCCCGCCGCCGGCGGCCAAGAAGCCCTAAGCCTTAAGCCCTAAGCCCTTTGCGTCAGTCGTACCGGTAGGTGCCGGATGCCGGTGTGCTTGTTGCTGCGCGTCCACTCGACCGGACCGGTCAGCTCGATCTCGCTGACGCGTGCGCGCAGCTCCTCGAGCACCACGCGGATCTCGAGGCGCGCCAAGTTGGCGCCGAGACAGTGGTGCACGCCGTGACCGAAGCCGAGATGCGGATTCGGATCGCGGTCGAGGGCGAAGCGGAAGGGACGCGCGAACACCCCCTCGTCGCGGTTGGCGGACGCCTCCCAGAACACGACCTTGTCGCCCGCCTGCACGACTTCTCCGAAGAGCTCGAGCTCACGAGTGGCGGTGCGACGGTTGTACGCGGCGGGATGAGTCCAGCGCACGATCTCCTCGACCGCCGTGCCGCTCACGGCACCGTCGTCGCGTAGCGCGTGCCATTGGTCGGGGAAGGCGTCGAGGGCGACGATCGCGCCCGCGATGGCGTTGCGTGTGGTGTCGGCGCCGGCGGCCCAGAGCAAGGAGAAGAAGAACTGCAGCTCCTGGTCGGCGAGTGCGGGAGGGTCCTCGCCGGCGAGGCGGGCGTGACACACGACCGAGAGCATGTCGTCGGCCGGACGGGCGCGCTTGTCGGCGATGAGCGCGGTCCCGTACTCGAACATCGCGCCCGCGGCGCGCGCGACCTCGTCGGTCGACTCGAACGCCTCGCGTCCACCTTTGAAGTCGAACGAGTGCTCGATCCATTCGAACAGCTGATGACGATCAGCTTCCGGAATGCCCATCAGGATGCAGATCGCCTGCATCGGCAGCTCTCCGGCGATCTCGTTCACGAAGTCGCAATCGCTCCGGTTGATCGCCGTCTCGACGAGCCGTGCGGTCCGCGCCCGCAAGTCGTCCTCGAGCCGGGCGATCGTGCGAGGGGTCAATCCCTTGCTCACGAGCAACCTGACGCGCTGATGACGAGGGTCGTCCATCATGTTGAGCATGAGGCCGGCCACGGGCAGGTCGTTGAGCGTCGTGCCGCCGAAGGGCCGCGTCCCGCCGGTCTCGGACGAGAACGCGCCCGGGTCGTGCACGACCCGCATGCAGGCGGCGTGCGAATGCACCGACCAGAAGCCGTCACCGTCGGGCGTGTGCTCGGTCGGCGCGTGCCACAGCACGGGTGCGATCTCGCGCAGGCGGGTGAACACATCGTGCGGGAAACCCCTGGCGAAGAGGTCGAGGTCGGTGAGATCGACGGCCTCGGGAATCCGCGCCACGCGTCCGACGTTACTGCTGGCCGTATGCCGAACCTCGAAGACTTCAAAGACGATTTTGCCGCGTTCAACGAGGCACTCATCGACGAGTTCCGCAACGACGGCGGGAAGGTCACGGGCATGTTCGCGGGCGCGCCCCTGGTCTTGATCACGACGACGGGCGCCAAGTCGGGACGGCGACGCACGACGCCCATCGTCTATACGCCCGACGGCGATCGCATCGTGATCATCGCCTCGAAGGGCGGCGCGCCGACCAGCCCGGACTGGTACCACAACCTCGTCGCGCATCCCGGGGTGACTGTGGAGCTGCCGAACGAGACGTTCGAGGCCCGCGCCCGGGTTGCCGAAGGTCCGGAACGGGAACGGCTGTGGCGCGCGCAGGCTGCGCTGATGCCGAACTTCGACGAGTACCAGAAGGCCACGACTCGCAAGATCCCGGTCGTCGTGCTCGAGCGCGTCTGACGCCGAGGTCCGCGCGGGAAGAATGTGACGGTGCCTCATCTCGTGGTCGTGAGCGGACCGACGGGCTCGGGATAATCGACCATCGCCGACGAGATCGCGGAACTGCTGGGCGCGACCGTCGCCAGCTTCGACTGGCTCATGTCGGGTCTGCGCGCGTTCCCCGATCTCTGGGCCGACGTCGAACTCCCCGTCGAACGCCAGCGAGCGATTGGCTGGTCGTTGCTCGGTCGCGTGGCCGAACAACAGCTGCGGCGTGGTGCGTCCGTAGTACTCGACCTCGTTGCGCGCCAATCAGTGTGTGACCAGTGGAACGCGCTCGCGGAACGTTACGAGGCCGCGTTCACCGTCGTGGAGTGCGTGTGCTCGGATGCCGACGTCCTTCGTGAGCGGATCGAGGGAAGGGCCCGATCGATCCCGGATTGGTACGAGCTGACGTGGGAGCACGTCGCCGCTTCCCACAAGAACTATGTGCCGCTCACCGGACCGAAGACTGTCATCGACGCCGCGGAGCCGATAGGCGGAAACGTCGACGTCGTGCGTGCGCATCTCGGCATGACGTAGGGCCCGTGCGGCGATCGTTCTATGTATTTCGTGCGGACGGAACGAATCCGGGCCCGATAGGGCACACTGTCGGGATGCGCGCCGAACGAGATGAACGACCGTGGGGAAGCTACGAGGTCCTGATCGATGAGCCCGATCACAAGGTCAAGCAGATCACGGTCAAAGCCGGCAAGAGATTGAGCTATCAGAAGCACGCCCGTCGTTCGGAACACTGGTTCGTCGTCAGGGGTACCGGTGTGGTGACGCTCAACGACGCACCCATCGCGGTGCAGGCCGGCTCCGCCGTCGATGTCGCGCTCGGCACGCCGCATCGGATCGAGAACACGGGAAGCGATGATCTCGTCTTCGTCGAGGTGCAGCACGGCGACTACTTCGGCGAAGACGACATCGTGCGGTTGGAAGACGACTTCGGACGCGCGGGATGAGAGGACCACCTCGCTGCCGTCGGGCCGCTGGGTAGTGTGAAACGGGGGTAGTCATGTCGTCGTTCCGCGTGCACCGCTCCACCCCGGCGAAGTCCGGGCCGCCGAACGATCCGCCCAAGCCTCCGGCGCGCACGCCCACGCCGCGGTGGTTGCACGTCGTGTGGCTCATTGGGTTGCTGGCGACGCTGCTGTTGTTGTTCACCCCGAGCTCGTCGGCCACGAAGTCCCTGTCGTTCACGGACTGGAAGACGATGGTCGATGCGGACCAGGTGAAAACCGTGACGATCGATCAGTCGGGGAAGGTCAGCGGTCAACTTGGCGACAAGAACCAGACCCATTACGAGTCGCGCATTCCGACCGCGCTGAACGACAATACGCTCGCCGCGGATCTCGAGAAGCACCACGTCACGGTGAAAGGCACCGCGAGCTCGACGAGTTTTTGGAGCGTCGTCGGCGGATTGTTGCCGCTCTTCGTTCTCGTCGGGGTGTACTTCTGGATCAGTCGACGCGCCACGCGTCAGCTCGCGGGTGGGTTCATGGGGATCGGGTCGTCGAAGGCCAAGGTCTACGACGAGGAACGTCCGAAGACGCGCTTCTCCGACGTTGCGGGTTACGAGGGCGCCAAGCGCGAGATCAGCGAGGTGGTCGACTTCCTCAAGCGACCCGATCGGTACGCCGCGGCGGGTGCGGTCGCGCCGCGCGGTGTGCTGATGGTCGGACCGCCCGGCACCGGCAAGACGCTGCTGGCGCGGGCAGTTGCCGGTGAGGCCGACGTGCCGTTCTTCGCGCTGACGGGCTCGAGCTTCGTCGAGATGTTCGTCGGCGTCGGCGCGGCGCGCATGCGCGACCTGTTCACGGCCGCGCGCAAGGCGGCGCCTGCGATCATCTTCATCGACGAGGTCGATGCAATCGGTCAGCGTCGCGGTGGCGCGATCGTGTCGAACGACGAGCGGGAGCAGACGCTGAATCAAATGCTCGCCGAGATGGATGGCTTCGACCCGAGCGCCGGTGTCGTCGTCCTCGCGGCGACGAACCGCCCGGAAACGCTCGATCCCGCGCTGTTGCGTCCGGGCCGCTTCGATCGCCAGGTCGAGATCCCGTTGCCGAATCTGCGGGAGCGCGTCGCGATCCTCGCAGTGCACACGCGGGACAAGCACCTTTCCGACGACGTCGATCTCGACGCGATCGCGCGCGGCACGCCGGGCTTCTCGGGCGCCGACCTCGCCAACCTGGTGAACGAGGCGGCGATCGTAGCGGTGCGCGACAGCCGCAACACGATCACGGCCGCGGACTTCTCCGAGGCGCGCGACCGCATCCTGCTCGGCCGGCGCGAAGCAACGAACGCGCTCATGAGCGACGAGAAGCACGCGGTCGCCGTACACGAGTCGGGACATGCACTGGTCGCGGCGCTGTCGGAGCACGCCGATCCGGTCGCCAAGGTCACGATCCTCCCGGCGGGCCAGGCGCTCGGTGTGACCGAGCAACTTCCCGCCGACGAACGCCACCTGTACCCGGAGAGCTACCTGAAGGACTCACTCGCGGTCAGGCTCGGTGGCCGCGCCGCCGAACTGCTCGTGCTCGGCGAGGCCTCGTCGGGCGCGGCCAGTGACCTCGCCGGCGCGACCGACCTCGCGACACGAATGATCCGCGAGTACGGCATGAGCGCGCGGCTCGGCCCGGTCGGCTTCGCGAGCGGGTCACCCATGTACCTCGGTACCGAAGAGGTCCGCAGCCGCCCGTATGCGGACGAAACGCAAAAGGTCGTCGACGAGGAAGTCTCGAAGCTGCTCCGCGAAGCCGAACAGCGCGCGCTCGAATTGCTCGGCGGTCATCGTCCGGCCCTCGACCGTCTCGTCGCCGACCTGCTCGAGCACGAGACCGTCGACGGAACCGCGGTCCAGGCTGCTCTCGACGGCACCGATGGTCCCACCGGTCCCGCGGAGAGCGGCGGGCGGCTGCGTGAACCGCAATATCAGGCGCACG
>JALYLU010000239.1:0-3481 GCA_030774075.1 Actinomycetota bacterium
GATCGAGGTCGGGCGCCGATCCTCGACGTGGCGCACCACCTCGTTCCGCCAGCGACCGTTCTGCCCGAACGAGAGCACCTCTGCGAGCGCGTCGTAACGGCGCGGCAGCCCGTGGAACAGCTGCTGTGCGAATTCGTTCGGATCGCGAGTGGTCGCATCCACGAGCGCCTCCCGGGAAGCGACCGTAGCCTCATCGAGCGCGAGTTCCACGGTCGAGGATTTCCATCACCTCCGCGTCGCTCGTCTGCGAGAAGTCGTCGTAGAACTCGCCGATCGCCCGCAAGCATTCCGGGCGCTCGAGGGCAATCACCTCGTCCGCGTCGCGTCCCAGGCGCGCGACCGCACCCGGCGATGCCAGCGGCGTCGCGACAATGACCCGCGCCGCGCCGCGGGCGCGTGCGACCTGACACGCGGCGCGCGCAGTCGAACCCGTCGCGACGCCGTCGTCGACGATGAGTGCGGTGCGACCGACGAGTGACACTGGCTCGCGACCGTCCCGGAAACGACGGACACGACGGGCGAGCTCGTCGCGTTCTCGGCCCTCCACCGCCGCCAGATCCGACGCGCTCACATGGACCTCGCGAGCCACCGCGTCGTCGACCACGTGCGCGCCGTCCTCGCCGATCGCGCCCATGGCCAGCTCCGGCTGAAACGGCACGCCCAGCTTGCGGACCAGGATCACGTCGAGGGGAACTCCGAGCGCGGTCGCGACCTCGTACGCGACCACAACGCCGCCGCGTGGAAGTCCGAGCACGACGAGCTCCTCCCTCCGCAGCTCGGAGAGCTCGGAGAGGTGGGCGGCGAGCCGGCGCCCGGCGTCAGATCGATCCTGGAATCGCATCATTCCTGCTCGTCTCGGTCGGAATGGCGCAAGCGCCGTCCGGCGACCCCTCTGCCGCGCTCCGCACCGGGTACGTGCGTCGCAAGACGGTCGCATGTCGTCGAGTCGCGTCGGCACTCAACGCTCAACTATCGCGCCTTTTCTGCGGCACATGAAGGCCCCGCGGCTACGACTGCGCGCCCGCCCTCAGGTGCGATTGCGCTCCGTGCAGACAATGTCGGCGTCGAAGCCGTCAGCGCCGAGATACTGGGTCATACGGACCGGACCGCGGGTGAAGCCGCGATGCGCGCATCCCGCGACGGCTGCCGAGTGCGACTCGTATCCCGCGAGCCATTGCGGTGCGTCCGCGAAGCGGCCCTGCGTGACCTTCGACCCTCCGGTGATGCGACTCCACTGATGCGGCGTCGAGTAGATGCCGACGCGGGCGACACCAGCCATGCGGAGCGCGTCTACCTCGCCCGCGATCGTCGCGACGTCGCGTCGGTGGGCCGCGGCTGTCGCGGGTCCGTTGATCGCCTGCCAGCTGTTCATGGTCTCGATGTCGAGCCACCAGTCGACATTGGCGGCGCGGTGGCGCGCGCTCACGCGATCCACGCGGTGCAAGCGCTGGGCGGCATCGGTGGCGGCGGTGAACGACTGCCATGCGGCGTTCCAGCCATAGTCGTAGGAGCACCCGAGCGAGTTCGGATCCGAAGCTGCGCATACCTTCGGAGTCGCCTGACCGAGCGGCCAGTGCTTGGAGCGTTGCGGACCCGGGTTGCCGGTATTCGCATAGAACGCGGGAGGCAATGCGAGGCGCTTGGCCCAGGCCAGCTCGGTGACCAGACACGGATTGCGCGTGAACGACGTGCCGTTGTTCGTCCCGAGAACCCCGAAGGCCGCGCCCCGTTCGCGGGGCATCGATCCGCCGCACTGCGGGAAGCTCACGTCGCGCCCGACGATCACGGCATGCGACGTGCCCCGCGTCGCGGTCGCGCGCGTGGTGGGCGCAGGCCCGGCGTTGTGGGATGCGGCCGGTGCGGCGGAGATGCCGATCGTCGCCGACGAGATCGCGGCGACGAAGATGATGGGACGATATTTCACGGCACACCTCGATACTGCGGTCGGGCCGCCCGGCGACAACCACCTAGAGCGTACGCACGAACCTCATTCGTGACGCAAGGCCTACTGCGCCACATCAGACACACTATCCGACCACTTCTAACCACGTAGAGTAACGACGATCGGCGAACTGGACGCCGCGCGGTCACGATGCCTCGATTGCTCCCTCGAGAATGCGCTGCATCAGCACGAGGTCGAGCCACCGGCCGAACTTGTGCCCGGTCTCGGGCATCCGCGCGACCTGGACGAATCTCAGCTGGTCGTGAAAGCGAATCGAATCGATGTTGTCGGAATCGATGCCCGCGACCAGCACGTGGATGTCGTTGCGCCGCGCGCGCGCGATCAACTCGTGCATCAGGAAGCGGCCGATGCCGCCCCTGCGACGATCGTCGCGAACGTGGATGGAGTGCTCAGCAGTGAACCGATACCCCGGCCAGTGGATGCTGTCGCGGAAGTCGCCGTAGCTCGTCATACCCACGACCTCGCGACCGTCGACGGCGACGAGGGTAGGAAAGCCGCGGCGGCGCTGCTCCGCGAACCAGGCGCGACGTTCGTCGAGCGTCTGTGGTCTCTCGGTCCACGCCACCGTGGCCGACTCGATCAGCTCGTTGTAAATGTCCAAGGTCGCCGGTAGGTCCGCCGGATCCATGTCACGCACCGCGAGGTTCATCGCGACTCGATTGCCGTCGCCCCGCCGAAGATCGTTTCCATCTCGACGACCTGTTTCGACGTGAAGACCTCACCGAAGCGCCGAAGCAGTTCGACGCGCCGGTCGTCGGCGAGATACGCGTCGAAGGCCGCCCGGTTCGGGAACCAGAGCACGTGGACCTCGAACGGCAGCGTTGCGTCTTGGCCGTCCTGGCGCCGTCCCCGATACACGAGCCGCGCGCCGTGGTCCGCGAGGAGCGGCAGCACCGCGTCCTCGTACGCCGCGGCGCGATCGGCCCGCGCCGGCGTCGCATGACCGACGAAGGCGAGTGTGATCGGTTCGCCCGGATCAGCCGTCGACATGTCCCAATTTCTCACGTCGTCGACGCGCGGCGCGACTCTACGGAATTCGCTGCATCCACACGAGCGCGGCACCCGCGGTGAGCACGGCGAGAAGGAGTGCGAGACCGGTGAACCATTCGGTGATGTCGGTGCGGACGTTGTCGAAGCCGACGGTACGACGGATCTGGTCGTAGACGGCGTTGAGCTGGTTACCGGTCGTGGCGGTGAACGACTTGCCGCCGCTCCCCGACGCGATCTTCGCCATCGCCTGGGGGTCGGCCGGGACCGGGACCGTCTCCCCTTGGATCATGACCGTGCCGGCCGGCGTACCGAACGCGATCGTCTCGATGGGCACGCCGGCCTTGCTCGCGGCCGCCGTGGCGTCGCTGACGGTCTCCCCGGGCGTCTGCCCGGCCCGTCCGATGGTCGGCGAACCGTCGCTCATGAGGACAACGGCCGCCGGGGCCTTCTTGCCGTCAGCCCCCGGCGGCAGTGCGGAGACGGCGGCGAGCGCGCCGTAGATCGCGTCTCCGGTGGCCGTCCCCCCTC
>JALYLU010000239.1:3491-7509 GCA_030774075.1 Actinomycetota bacterium
TCCCCCCTCCGATCGACAACCCGTCGACGGCGGCAAGCACGGGGACGTGATCTGACGTCGGCGTGACCAGCACGCGAGCGCTGCTGTCGAACGACAACAGCCCGACCTTCAGGCCCGACGGCAGTCCCGCGATGAAGCGACGCGCCGCGGCCTCGGCCGCGACCAGCCGGCTCGGCGTGACGTCGGTCGCCGCCATGGAGCCCGACGTGTCGATCGCCAGCAGGACCGTGCCCCGCTGGCGCGCCACCTTCTTCGTCGTCGTCGGCCTCGCGAACCCCAAAACGAGCGCCGACACCGCGGCGAGCATGAGCACAGCCGAAACGTGTCGTTGCCAGCCGGGACGTCGCGGCGCCACCGACGCGAGCAGGTCGACGCTCGTGAAGCGCAGCGCGTATTTGCGACGCGACCGCTGCGCGATCACGTAGGCGAGGAGCAGCGCCAGCGGCGCCAGCAGGATCGCAAGCCGCCATGGTTCTTCGAAGCTCACGGAACACTCCTCAAGCGGGTCGCGCGGGCGCGTTGCCGTCGCGACGGCGATGCGTGACGGCGCAGGGTCTTTCGGCCGGCGACGAAACGGACGATCGCGATCAGCCAGTCGGCGTCGGTGAACAGGACGAGGTGTTCGCTGCCCGCCTCACGGACTTGGCGGCCGATCGTCTCGTGACGCTCCTTCGCCGCCGCGGCGTAGCGATCGCGTAGCGACGACGAATTGGACTGCACGTGAATATCGCGACCGCTCTCGGTGTCGACGAGCGTGAGCATCCCGGCGGCTGGAAGCGCGAGCTCGCGCGGATCAACGACTTGGACACACAACACCTGATGGCCGAGCGCGAGGCGGGCGACTGCCTGCTGCCACTCGGTGTCGTCCAGGAAGTCGGAGATGACGATGACCTGGCCGCGCCGTGGGCGCGCACGCTCGAGTGAACGCAACGCGGCCGCGAGATCGACGTCGTCTCCCGATCCTTGCGTCCGCCTCGGGATGTCGTACAGCTTCGACAGCGAGGCGAGCAGCTCGGGTCTCGTCGAGGTCGGTCCGAGCCGGACGACGTCGTCGCCTCCCGAGACGAGCATCCCAAACCGGTTTCCGTGCCGCGCGACGAGGAATCCGAACGCGGCGGCCGCCGCGAACGCCACCTCGGATTTCTCTCGCTCCCCCGTTCCGAAGCTCATGCTCGCAGAGCGATCGACCACGGCCCAGGTCTGCAGCTCGCGGTCGGCTTCGGTCGTACGGATCTGGGGCGTGATCGAGCGGGCGGTGAGGTTCCAGTCGATCCAGCGCGAGTCGTCGCCGGGCTCGTACGACCGGGCGCCGGCAACCTCCGAGCCCGGACCGCTCTGACGCCCGAGGAACTCGCCGCGCAACAAGCCGTCGAGCCGGCGCGTAACGAGGAGCTCGAGGCGTCGCAGTTCGGCCGCCTTGCGCGCGACGGCCGCCACGCCCTCGGGCCGTCGGTCGGTTCCGCCGCTCATGCGGTGTCCTGCAAGCCGCTTTCCTGCCTCGGCGTCACCTGCGGCACCGGCATCGTCGCCAGCACGCGGCCGATGACGTCGTCGGCGGTGACACCGTCGGCGAGTGCGTCGTACGTGAGGATGAGTCGATGCCGCAGGATCTCGGGCGCGACGTCGGCGACGTCCTGCGGGACGAGGAAGCGGCGGCCGCGCAACAACGCGAGCGCGCGACCGGCCGCGAGTAGACCAAGCGTCGCCCGTGGGCTCGCTCCGAGTCCGACGTGCGAAGCGATCTCGGGAACGCGCCAAGCGACAGGATCCCGCGTCGCCATCACGAGACGCACCGCGTAGTCCTGCACCGCGTGATGGACGAAGATCTCGTCGACCGCGCCCTGGAGCTCCACCAGCTGCTCGATCGTCAGCATCTGCGTCGCTTCGGGCGGCCTCACTCCCATCCGGCGTGCGATCTCGAGCTCTTCGGCGTACGCCGGCTGGCCCACGTTTATCTGCATGAGGAACCGGTCGCGCTGCGCCTCCGGGAGTGCGTAGACACCCTCGGACTCGATGGGGTTTTGCGTCGCGAGCACGAGAAACGGCGTAGGGATCCGGCGTGTCTGTCCGGCGATGGAAACGTGCCCTTCGGCCATGACCTCGAGCAGGGCGGATTGCACCTTCGCCGGCGCCCGGTTGATCTCGTCCGCGAGGACCATGTTCGCGAACACCGGTCCCCACTCGATGTCGAAGTCCTCGCGGGAAGGCCTCCAGACCCGAGTGCCCACGATGTCGGCCGGGACCAGGTCGGGCGTGAATTGCAGCCGCACGAACGAGCCGCCGACGACGCGCGCGAGTGTCGATACCGTCAACGTCTTCGCGAGGCCCGGCACGCCCTCGATGAGACAGTGACCACGGGCGAGCAGACAGATCATCGCCCGCTCGACCATACGGTCCTGACCGACGATGACCCGCTTCACCTCGAAGAGAGACTCCTCCAGCCGCTCCGCGTGGCGCTTGTTGTCGTCAGCCGGTGTGGTCGAGTCGGGACCGCTCATGAGTGGGGCTCCTTCGAAGAGGTCGGGACGGGCCGCATCCCGGCCATGATGTCGGGCAAATCTGAGAGGAAGATGCGGACGCGCCGCAGTCTCGCTGAGTATTTCCGGTGAATCGACCCCGGCCGCGGCCGCGGTAAGCCGCGATCGCCACCAAATGCGCCCGGCTGATACTTTCCGCGGCGTGACGACGACATACGTCGAGTCGCCCGAGCTCGTCCGCGACGGTCCGGCACTCCTGGTCGGAACTCGCAAGGGCGCGTGGATCCTCACCGGCGACGAGCGTCGCGCGCACTGGACGGCCGCGGGACCATTGTTCCTGGGTCACATCGCCCAACACATGGTGCTCGATCCGCGCGATCGAACGACGCTGTTGCTCGCCGCGAGCACCGGTCACCTCGGTCCGACGGTGTTCCGATCGGAGGACCTCGGGCGTTCGTGGAAGGAGGCGAGTCGCCCGCCTGCGTTCACGGCCGGCGAGTCTCTCGGCCGGAGCCTGCGTGCGGTGTTCTGGCTCAGCCCCGGACATCCGGACGAGCCGCGCTCGTGGTATGCGGGTGGGTCACCGCAGGGGCTGTTCCGCTCCGACGACGGGGGTGACACCTGGGAGTCCGTGCACGGCTGGAACGATCATCCGAAGTGGGAGACGTGGGCCGAGTGGCCGGAAGAGGGCACACCGGACGGTTCCATGCTGCACTCGATCATCGTCGACCCGAGCGACGCGTCGCATCTCTACATCGGCTTGTCGGGTGGAGGCGTGTTCGAGAGCGTCGACGGCGGTGCCGACTGGCTGCCCCTCAACGCGGGATCGGTCGCCACCTTCCTTCCTGATCCCGCGCCGGAGTTCGGTCACGATCCGCATTGCGTGCGGTTGCACCCGTTGCGACCCGATCGCCTCTACCAACAGAATCACTGCGGCATCTATCGCATGGACCGGCCGGATGCGCGCTGGATCCGCGTCGGCGACAACATGCCGCCCGAAGTCGGCGACATCGGTTTCCCCATCGAACTGCATCCCCGCGATCCCGATACTGCGTGGGTGTTCCCGATGGACGGAACCGATGTGTGGCCGCGCACGAGCCCCGGCGGAAGGCCCGCCGTCTACATGACGCGCGACGCGGGCGAGTCCTGGACGCGTCGCGACGCGGGGCTCCCCGAGCGCGCCTGGTTCACCGTGAAGCGTCAGGCGATGACGGTCGACGCTCGGGATCCGGTCGGCGTGTACTTCGGCACGACGAGCGGCGAGATCTGGGCGAGCACCGACGAAGGCGCGTCGTGGGAGTGCCTCGCGCGACATCTGCCGGAGATCTACTCCGTCGAGCATGCGGATCCGGTGAGCCGGCGGTGAAGGTCCGCATCCCCGACCCGCTGCGCTCTTACACGGAGCGCCAGTCGGTCGTGGAAGCCGCCGGCGACACGGTCGGTGCGGTGATCGCCGATCTCGACCGCCAGTACCCGGGCATCCGTTTCCGGATGGTCGACGAGCAGAACAAGATCCGCCCCCACATGAAGGTGTTCGTCAA
>JALYLU010000240.1:0-3445 GCA_030774075.1 Actinomycetota bacterium
GACCCATCTCGGTCCAGCAGTGCCTGACCTCGATCGTGCCGTCGTCCTCGAAGCGCACGACCGCGCGGACGATCTCGAGGAAACCGTTGCCGAGCCCCGAGTTCTTCAAACCGAGGCCGACACCGACTGCGTGGCCCGCGGCGATCGCGGCGTCGTAGGCGGGCTTCACGGCCTCGAGGCACCGTTGCGCGCCGCGGCAGCCGGCGTCCATCACCTGTCCCGGTCCCCATACCTCGCCCGGCCGGATGACGTTGCGCCGCCGGATCTCCCAGCCGCTGATGCCGACCTGCTCCGCGAGGCGATCGAGCGCGCCCTCCATCGCGAACTGCGCCTGGTTCGCGCCGAAGCCGCGGAACGCGCCGCATACGGAATTGTTCGTGCGCGCCGCGAAGGCCTCCACGTCGATCGCGGGCACGTGATACGGGCCACTGGCGTGACCGGCCGCGCGCTCGAGCACCTTCATGCCGACCGACGCGTACGGCCCGGAGTCGCCGACCATCCGGGCCCGCAAGGCGGTCAAACGGCCGTCGGCGTCGCAACCGAC
Source organism: Actinomycetota bacterium (assembly GCA_030774075.1). Classification (GTDB taxonomy): domain Bacteria; phylum Actinomycetota; class Acidimicrobiia; order IMCC26256; family PALSA-610; genus PALSA-610. The sequence goes on from JALYLU010000240.1 coordinate 545, forward strand.
GGCGAGATCGATGCGGATCGGGTGACGCTTCGGATGGATGAACAGCGACTCCTCGCGTGACAAGGTGCACTTCACCGGCGCGTCGAGGAGGAACGCCGCGAGCGCGGTGTGCGCCTGGTTCGCCATGTCCTCCTTGCCGCCGAAAGCCCCACCGTTGGAGACCTGCTCGGCGATGATGCGTTGCGGGTCGATGCCGAGCACCGACGCGACCTGGTCGCGGTCGTCCCACACGCCTTGACCGCCGGTGAACATCGTGAACCGACCGCCCGTCTCGGGGACGACGAGGGTCGACTCGGGCTCCAGGAAGGCGTGCTCGATGCGTTGGGTCTGGAAGACCTCGTGCACGACATGCGCGCTCGCGCTCAGCACCGCGTCGACGTCGCCGCGCGCGTACGCCGAGCGCGACAACACGTTGCCGTCGAGCTCCCACACTGCATCCTCGTTGTCGGTGAGCGCGGCGACGGGGTCGGTGAGCGTTCGCAGCACCCGGTACTCGACCTCGACGAGCTGCGCGGCGCGACGGGCGGTGGCGCGATCGTGCGCGACGACGAACGCGAGCACGTCGCCCAGGTACGAAGTCCGTCCACCCTCCGGAATGAAGACGGGCCAATCCTTGTGGATCAGCCCGACGCGGAGTTTCCCCGGAACGTCGGCGGCAGTGAGCACGCGCACGACACCGGGAACGCGTTCGGCGGCGGTCGTGTCGATCCTCAGTACGTCCGCACGGGCGTGGTCCGCCAGGCGCACCGCGCCGTGCAACATGCCGGGCGGGCGCAGGTCGTCGACGTAGGGCTTGTCGCCGAGCGCGAGATCGACGCCTTGATACCGGCTGCCGCTCGAGCCGATGCCACCGAGCGGCTGCAGCTCGGGGGTCTCGGCCTTCGCGAGGAGCTCCACCGCATCGAGGATCTTCACGTAGCCCGTACACCGGCACAGGTGCGCGCCGAGGTGCCGGGCCGCGGTGTCGCGGTCGAGATCGGCGCCTTTGCGGTCGAGCAGCGCCGCCACGCGGACGAGAATCCCCGGCGTGCAGAAGCCACATTGCAGCGCGCCCGTGGCGGCGAACGCCGACGCCATCCGTTGGCGCTCGGCGTCCGGCAACCCTTCGAGAGTCGTGATCGTCGTGCCCGCCACCTTTTGTACCGACAGGTTGCAGCTGACGACCGCCTTGCTGTCGACGAGCACCGTGCAACATCCACATTGTCCCGACGGCGAGCAGCCGTCCTTGGGCGAGCACACTCCGAGCTCCTCGCGTAACGCCGCGAGCAAGTGCGGATGGTCATCTGCGACCGAGACCTCCGAACCGTTGAGGATGAACGACACCATTACCGCTAGCGTCCTCTGCGCTTCAACAAAATGTCAACGCGAGATCCGTTGCATTCGCGTGAAAATCGGCCCCAAGGCTCGACCTCGATGCGACCAGCTGTCCCAGAGCTCCTCGTCAATCCCGGCCGCCGGCACGACGGGAGCGCGGCACGCCCCGGCCTACAGTCCGCGCAGTTCCACCGGCGCTTTCCGGGTTATGCACCGACGCCCCTCGTCGACGCACCCACCCTCGCCGCCGAGCTCGAAGTGGCGGCGTTGTCCGTGAAGGACGAGTCGCACCGGCTCGGGCTGCCCTCCTTCAAGATTCTCGGCGCGTCGTGGGCGGTGTATCGGCTGCTGATCGGCCGCCTCGGCCACGAGCCCGAGTGGCGCGACATCGACGATCTGCGGCGCGCGCTGGCGCCGCTCGGACCGCTCACGCTGGTCGCGGCAACCGACGGGAACCACGGGCGCGCCGTCGCGCACATGGCCCGACTCCTCGGTTACGAGTCGCGCATTCTTGTTCCGGCCGGGACCGCCTCGGCGCGCATCGATGCCATTGCAACCGAAGGCGCATCGGTCACGGTCGTCGACGGGACCTACGACGACGCGGTGCGCGCCTCCGCCGCGCTGGCGGCCGACGACGTGCTCGTCGTGTCGGACACCTCGTGGAAGGGATACACCGAGGTTCCGCGCACGGTGATCGAGGGTTACGCGACGATCTTCGCGGAGATCGACGAGCAGCTCGCGGCCGCACCGCCCGAGGTCGTCGTCGTACCGATGGGCGTCGGCGCGCTCGCCGCCGCGACGGTGCAACACTTCGCGTCGCGAGCGACGATCGTCGTGGTCGAACCACTTTCGGCCGCGTGCGGGCTGCACTCGGCGGCAGCCGGACATCCGGTCGCGGTGCCCGGACCGCACGATTCGATCATGGCCGGTTTGAACTGCGGCATGGTCTCGATCATCGCCTGGCCCGCGGTGTCGGCCGGGGTCGACGTGTTCGTCGCGGTCGACGACACCGCGGCCGAGCAGGCAATGCGCGACCTCGCGACGATCGGCGTCGTCGCGGGCGAGACCGGCGCCGCCGCGCTCGCGGGCCTGCGTGCCGCGCTGGTTGCCGGTGCGTCCGCCCTTCGCGGCCGGCGGATCCTCGTGCTCTCCACGGAAGGCGCGACCGATCCGCTCGCGTACCTGCGCATCGTGGGCCACGAGCCTTGAGCCGATCATTCACCGAACAACGAACGCGCACAGTGCCGGAAGCGCGCGACGTCGACGCCGAGCGCGATCCGCCAGGGCGCGAAGCCCACGGGCGACGACTGGGCCGATCCTTCGAGCGCGGCGAAGTACGGCGCGCGGAAGTCGACGACGGTGGTGCCCCACGCCGCGTCGCCGCCGCAATCGACCCCGAGCGGCAGGACGGGCGCGTTCTCGACGATCTCCGGTACCGCGACTGCAAGCACGGTGAGCAAGTCGTGGCAAGGCGTATCGGGAGCCGTGAACGTCGATCCGAACTGGCGGTAGAAGCGCAAGGGTGCGTCGAGGAAGGTCGCGGCCGCGTTGCGGTGCTCGGCGAGCAGAGCGAACTCGCTCGGGCGC
>JALYLU010000240.1:3455-7494 GCA_030774075.1 Actinomycetota bacterium
GGCGGCGAGCGTCACGTCGAGGCCGATCAGCATCGGCGGGTTCACCCACTTCGCAACGACGGTCCGCTGCGCGGCGATGGGATCGTGCGCGACGTTCGCCTCGCCGCCGGGCAGCGCGTTGCCCCCACGGCGCGCGGATCCACCCATGACCACGAGGTCGTGGATCTCGAGCGCGAACTCGGGGTGATCCTGCACGACGACGCCCAGGTTGGTGAGGGGCCCGAGCGTGACGAGCGTCAGCTCGCCCGGTCGTTCGCGTGCGACCCGCGCGAGCAGCGAGGTCGCGGGTTCGTCGATCGCCCGCACAGGTGCCTCCGCACCGGCGGCGTTGCCGAGGCCGTCATCGCCGTGAATGAACGTCGCCGGGCGCAAGTCGGGTGCCGGCAGCAGAGGACCGTGCGCGCCGACGGCAACGGGTACGTCGTCGCGACCCGCCGCGTGCACGACGCGCAGCACGTTCGCCGCCGCGATCTCGACGGGGACATTGCCCCATACGACCGTGATCGCGACGACCTCGAGCGCCGGATCCATGAGCGCCCACCACAACGCGACGGCGTCGTCGACGCCACCGTCGGTGTCGATTACCACCGGCCGCGCCACGGAGTCGCGCCTCAGGCGTCGCGGTTGTCGACCGACACCACAGGGTCCTGGCACGACCATGGGAAGTTGATCCACCGCTCCGTGTGTGCCCACACGTATTCCGGCACCATGATCGACCAGGGCTTGTGATACAGCACTGCGCAGCGCGCTTCGGCGACATGCTCCGCAATCTCCTTGCGCACGAGCTCGAGCGTCTTGCCGGTGTCGGCGACGTCGTCGGCGATGAGCACGCGCATCCCGCGGATGTCGACGACGTCGAGCGTGGGCGGGAGGACGACAGGAACGTCGAGGCGTTCGTCGACGCTCGTATAGAACTCGACGTTCATCGCGAAGCAGTTCTTCACCGCGAGTGCATAGGCGAGCGCGCCCGCGACGGTCAGTCCGCCGCGCGCGATCGCGAGCACGACGTCGGGTCGGAATCCGTCGGCGGCGATCTCGGTGGCGAGCTCGCGCGTCGCGCGGCCGAAGCGCTCCCAGGTCAGGATCTCACGTTCGAGCTCGACCGTTTGCTCGCCCGCGCGGTCGGCATGCTCGGTCCGATCGGTAAGGTCGATCTCCGCCACGTGAATACGCTAGCGAGGTGTAGATGATCGAGCGTGCCATCGACGGGAGCGCGACTGCGCCTGCACAACGCCGCGCCGCGGTGACCGCGCTGTGCGATGCCCTCGAAGCGATCGACGCCGACGGCTGGTATCCGGTCATCGAGGTCGTCCGGCCGTGGTCGAGGCACAACCCCCACATGACCGGCGAATTCGCGCGGCCGCGCACGATTCGCTGGTACCTCGAACGCGAGCTCGGAGCGCTGCTCGAGCTGGGCGCCACGATCACGGTCCGGGCCTCGCGTCCGGCAACGCCCATCGACGATCCCGCGCTCCTCCGGGCGCTCGACGAGGTTGCGTGGGAGATGCGGGCGAAGAAGCTCTTCCTGTTCGCACCCGAGCGCATGGCGCTGTCGATGGAACGACTTGCGCACTATTGCGGCACGCCGGCCGAGTCCTTCCAGCGATACGTCCTCTTCACGAACTACGCCATGCACATCGAAGAATTCCGCGCCCGGTTCCCGGGTGCCGAGGGTCCGCAGCGCCCCGACGTGCAGATGCCGGCCTGGCACCACCGCACGTCCGATCAGGACGGCGTCTCGATCGTCGACATCGGCGTCGGTCCCTCGAACGCCAAGACGGTGACCGACCACCTCGCCGTGCTCCGCCCCGACGCCATGCTGATGATCGGCCACTGCGCGGGTCTGCGCAATCACCAGGACATCGGCGATTACGTGCTCGCCACCGCGTATCTACGCGACGACCGGATCCTCGATCACGCGTTGCCGACAACGATCCCGGTGATCCCGAATCACCGCCTGAACTCGTATCTGCTGAACGCGCTCGACGCGCACCGGGCCCGCTACCGGATCGGCACCGTGCTCACGACGGCGAATCGGAACTGGGAGCTCGAGATCGAGTCGATGGAACGCACGTTCGAGCAGTCGCGCGCCGTCGCCGTCGACATGGAGTCGGCGACCATCGCCACGAATGGGTTTCGGTACCGCATCCCGAGCGCGACGCTGCTGTGCATCTCGGACAAGCCACTGCACGGCGCGCCGAAGCTCGCGGAGCAGGCCGAGCGCTTCTACGACGCGAGCCGGCGCGCGCACCTCGAGATCACGCTCGAGTGCATCGACCGCGTGCGCCATGAGCACCCCGCCGGCATCCCGAACGCCGATATCCGAAGCCCGGACGAGCCGCTCTTCGGCGCGCCCGCGGTCGAGTAGGGCCCGACGTACATGGCTCGTCATGTCCGGCTGCGCGAACTGCTCGTGGGTGTCGAGGGGCTCGCGTTGCTCCGGCATCTCTACGACGGGAGCGACGAGGACGCCGATCGTCGGCTCGCGGAGGTTCGGGCGCTCCTCGACGACGACGCGTTCTCGAGCGGCGAGCTCACGAGCGAGGCCGATCCGCAAGCCGGCTACAAATCGTGGTCGTCGAGCTACGACGAGCCCGGTAACCCGATCATCGCGCTGGAAGAGCCGGCGGTCCGGTCGCTCGTCGATTCCCTGCCGCCCGGTCGGGCGCTCGACGCGGCGTGCGGAACCGGACGCCATGCTCGTCATCTCGCCGAGTTGGGACACGATGTGGTCGGCATCGATCTGACGTCGGAGATGCTGAAACGCGCCCGGAGAGCTGTCGCGGAAGCGGTCTTCCTCCAGGCAGATCTCGTTGACATTCCTGCCGAGGACGGCCGGTTCGAGCTCATCGTTTGCGGGCTCGCGCTCGCGCACGTCGCCGACCTCGACCGGGCGGTCGGCGAGCTTGCCCGCGTTCTCCGGCCCGGCGGGCACCTCGTCATCTCGGTGCTGCATCCGTTCCAGGCGTGTCTGGGATGGCACGCACCGTTCGAGGACGAGCACGGTCGTCGTCGGTTCGTTCGTGAGCACACCCACACCCACGCCGACTACCTCGCAGCCTTCCGGTCGGCGAACCTGCACGTGCGGCACTGCATCGAACCGGAGCTGGCGGCCGCCGAGGTGGCGAGCAAGCGACGCGCCTTCCGACATGTGCCCGACGCCGCGCTCGCCGCCTACGTCGGTCTGCCCGCGGTGCTCGTCTGGGACACCGAGAAGGCCTAAGGCTTCAAGGCCACCGCGGCTTCCGGCGTCGCGACCCGGAAAGTGAAGCTCTCCTGCACGTACAAGTGGACGCTGATCGCGTCGTGATGGTCGTAGCCGAGGGAGAGATCCTGTCCGGACTCGAACAGGAAGTCGCCGCCGCGCAGGCTCAGCACGACCGCACCGCGCACGCCGGGTGCCCAAACGATCGGACCGCCCAGGATCTCGCGGAGGTGGTCGAACACGATCAGTCCGCCGTTCTCGGTGGTCTCGACGACGCCGGTGTAGCCGTCGGGCCCGAGCGCCAGACCGTACGGCCCGCTCACACCGGCCGACAGCAGCGTCTCGACCGCTTTGGCGACGTACTTCGGGTAGTCGGCGAACTTCTTTCCGGGCGCGATCGGCGGGATCCCCGCGGCATCGGATATTCCGACGATCCCGGCGCTCGCCCAACCGTGGAAGACCGCGACGTTCTCGGCCTGCGCGATCTGGCGCGCGGCCGCATCGACTGCCCCGAGGTCGAGATCGACGGCACCCCGGTCGAGATCACGCAGCTCCGATCGGGAAACGACGAAGTCGGCGCGGAGCTCGACCAGCGGAAGCATGCGCCGCAGGCCGGCGCGCAGTCCCTTGCCCGGAGCCTCGATGTTGGCCACACGGCCGAGATCGACGGCCGAGTGTTCCCAGCCGTGCGGCCCGGAGAAGTCGACGAGCCGGCGCGCCGCCAACCCGGGCAGCAGCCGTTGCTGAACCTCACGGTCGAGCTCGCTCCATCCGGTGTCGCTGATCGGTGCCGAAGAACGGAGAAGATGGTTCATCGCGCCGATCCCTTCAGGC
>JALYLU010000241.1:0-549 GCA_030774075.1 Actinomycetota bacterium
GTCCGGCACCGAGCACGACCGCGGCCTCCGCGGGCGTGACCGCGGCACGCGCGACCGCGTGCCGGCCGACCGCCATCGGCTCGGTGAGCGCGGCGCGTCGATGGTCGAGACCGTTCGGGACCTTCATGCACATCGCCGCGGTCAGCCGCATCCGATCGGCGTACGCGCCGTTGTAGAGGTTGGAGTACGCGCCGACCGGTTCCATCCCGGCCGGCGTGAGCGCGATCGGTAGCGAGGTGACGAGGTCGCCCGGACTCACCGGCGATCCGTCGGTCTGCGGGCCGAGCTCGAGCACCTCGGCCGTGAACTCGTGACCCATGATGAAGTCGAGCCGTGGGTCGAACGTCAGCGGCGCCGCCATCTCGCGCGCGATCGCGACGAGCTCGTCGGCGTGGTGCAGCGCGTGCAGATCCGACCCGCAGATTCCACACGCCTTGACGCTGACCAACGCGTCGCCCGGGCCGGGAACGGGGTCGGCGACGTCCTCTACGACCAGGACCCCACGACGAGCGACGGCAGCACGCACTGCGGCGACACTACCGGGACGGG
>JALYLU010000241.1:559-4470 GCA_030774075.1 Actinomycetota bacterium
GCCTTGACCAGCCGGTCAAGGCGGCACGACACTGCCCGCATGGCCATCGACTTCAGCCTCTCGCCCGAGCTCGAACAGATCCGAAACCGCGTGCGGTCCTTGATCGACGAGGTCGTGCGGCCCATCGAGAAGCGCTGGGATCGTAACGATCGAAAGCAACTCATCGAAGGCATCGTCGAGATGCGCACCGCGGCGCGCGAGCGCGGGCTCTGGCTCCCGCACATGCCCGAGGAGTGGGGAGGCATGGGTCTCGGCCACGTCGAGCTCGCCATGGTGCAGGCCGAGGCCGCGCGCTCGAGCTTCGGGCCGTTCGCGATCAACGCGCAGGCGCCCGACGAGGGCAACATGCACACGCTCCTGCATTGGGGCACCGAGGATCAAAAGCAGAAGTACCTGAAGCCATTGTGCGAAGGCACGTCGGCGTCGTGCTTCGCGATGACCGAACCCGAGGTCGCCGGCTCCGATCCCACATTGATCAAGACGTGGGGATACCCCGACGGCGATGAGTGGGTCATCAGCGGGCACAAGTGGTTCATCAGCAACGCGCACCGGGCGCGGTTCGCGATCCTGATCGCCCGCACCGAGCAGGAGCCCGACATCCCGCAGGCCGCGAACACCGCGTTCATCGTCGACCTGCCCTCGGAGGGCTGGACCGAGGTGCGCGAGATCGAGACGATGCACGGGCCCGGCGGGCACTCCGAAATTCGCATCGAAGATCTCCGCGTGCACAGCGACCAGATGCTCGGCGGGCGCGGGCAAGGCCACCTGCTCGGCCAGTACCGCCTCGGGCCCGCCCGCCTCGCGCACTGCATGCGCTGGATCGCGCAAGCCGAGATCGCGCTCGACATGATGGTCGATCGGTCGCTCAGCAGGTACTCGCACGGCTCGCTCCTCGCGGAGAAACAGGGCATCCAGTGGATGATCGCGGAGTCGACCATCGAGCTCTATCAGTGCAAGCTCATGGTGCTGCACTCGGCGTACAAGATCGATCGCAAGGAGGACTTCAAGAGCGAGGTATCGATGACGAAACATTTCGTCGCGAACGCGCTCAACCGGATCATCGATCGCGCGATCCAGGTGCACGGTGCGCTCGGCTATTCGAAGGACACACCGCTCGCCGACATGTTCCTGCACGCCCGCTGGGCGCGCTTCGCCGACGGTGCCGACGAGATACACCTCATGCGCACGGCCGAGCGCGCGATCTCCGCGTTCCGCGACCACGGCAGCACCGCGGCCGCGACGGGCAACCTCCCCCTGTGACCGGATCCGCCCCTGTGACCGGATCGCGCGCCACGAGCGTGAGCTCCGGATAAGTGGGCTGGGAGCCGGAGCTCGAGGAGTTGGCGCGCCGCACCGAGCTCGCGCGGCGGATGGGGGGCGCGGAGAAGGTCGACCGGCACCGCGAGCAGGGGAAGCTCACGGTTCGGGAACGGATCCACGCGCTCCTCGATGCAGGTACGTTCCACGAGATCGGCGCGCTCACCGGTCGAGCGACGTACGACGACCATGGCAACCTGGTCGACGTGACGCCGGCCAACTTCGTCATGGGTCGCGGTCGCGTCGAAGGGCGTCCGATCGTCGTCGGCGGCGACGACTTCACGGTGCGCGGCGGAGCCGCGGACGCGTCGATCTTCCAAAAGCAAGTGCACGCCGAGCGCATGGCGCACGATCTGCGGATGCCCATCGTCCGCTTGGTCGACGGCTCGGGCGGCGGCGGCTCCGTGAAGTCGCTCGAGACCGAACGCCGATCGTTTGTGCCGTTCAATCCGGGCTGGGAGCACGTGGTCGCGAACCTCGCGACGGTCCCCGTCGTTTCGTGCTGCCTCGGCTCCGTAGCCGGTCTCGGCGCCGCGCGCGTTGTCACCAGCCACTACAGCGTCATGGTGAAGGGCACCTCGCAGCTCTTCGTCGCCGGTCCACCCGTGGTCGCGCGCCTGGGTGAAGAGGTCGACAAGGAGACGCTCGGAGGGAGCGCGATCCACACTCGCAATGGCGCAGTCGACGACGAAGTCGCAACCGAGGCCGAAGCCTTCGCCCGCGTCCGCCGGTTCCTCTCGTACCTTCCGTCGTCGGTCGACGAGCTCCCACCGCGCGCCCCGAACGTCGACGACGACCCACGGCGGCGCGACGAGTCACTGTTGCACGCCATCCCGCGCGACCGGCGCAAGGTCTACAAAGTCCGCGCGATCATCGAAGCGGTCGTCGACCGCGACTCGTGGTTCGAGCTCGGAACGTTCAACGGACGGAGCGCGGTGACCGGCCTCGCCCGCCTCGACGGCCGACCGGTCGCGGTGCTCGCGAACGATCCGTACTTCTATGCGGGCGGTTGGACGGCGACCGCGTCGGAGAAGGTCACGCGCTTCGTCGATCTCGCCGACACGTTCCATCTCCCCGTCGTGCACCTCGTCGACAATCCGGGGTTCGTGATCGGAACTGACGCCGAGAAGGCCGCGACGATCCGTTACGGCGCGCGGGCTTTGGCCGCGATCTACCAGGCAACGACGCCATGGTGCTCGGTGATCGTGCGCAAGGTGTACGGAGTCGCGGGCGCCGCACACCAGGACGCGTCGAAGCTCTCGTACCGATTCGCGTGGCCGTCGGGGAACTGGGGCAGCCTTCCCCTCGAAGGCGGCATCGAAGCGGCGTACAAAGCCCAACTGGAAGCGGCCGCCGATCCCGATGCGCTGCGGGCCGAGATCGAGCAACGGCTCACGGCGCGCCAGTCGCCCTTCAAGACTGCCGAGGCGTTCCTCGTGGAGGAGATCGTCGACCCGCGCGACACCCGTCCGCTCCTCTGCGAGTTCGCCGAGCTCGCGGCGCGTATTCTCCGGACGGGCACAACGGCCCACGGCCTGCGCCCCTGATTCGAGGCAACGCGGCCGTAGACTTCCTTGAATGTCGACCATGTTCTGGCCGAACGCCGACCACTGGTCGTGCGAGATCCCGCTCGACACTCCCCATCCGCGGCTCGGCGCGCTCGCGGCGCGCGGGTTCGTGCGGTTGACCGACCTCCCGTTCGAGATTCCCGCCCACGAGTACCTCGACCTCGAGTACATGGACTGGAAGAGCGGCGGCGACACCAACTTCGCGCCGATCGCCACCGCCGACGGCGAGCTCGATTGCCGCGGCTTCTGGAACGCAGGCGACGAGCGGCCCGACAAGGGCGCGCGTTTCACGAGCAACGCGCGCCGGTGCCCGACGATCAAGGACTACGTCGAAAGCGTCGGCGCCGATTTCGGGCGCGTCCGCACGATCAAGCTCGAGCCTCAAGAACACGACCTCGCGATACGCAGCTTCCATCGCGACGACAACAACCGTTTCAACCCGCCGACCGAGGGCTGGGTCGTGCGCACGTGGCTGGAGCTCACCGACCATCCGACCAGCTACATGCTCTTGATGGACACAGGTCCCGACGGTCTCCCCGACCCGGCGACCGAGGCGCGCATCCCGCTGCACAAGGGATCGCGCGTCCTCGTCGACACGCAGCGGCTGTGGCACGTCGTCGTGCACAACGGTTCCGCGCCGCGCTACGCGCTCATCACGAGCTACGAGAGCGGTCCCGTGCTCGACGCGTGGGTCGACTCGCAACTTCCTCGAGGCTGATCCACAAGTTGACCGCGCGGTCAGTCGCGGGTCGAATGGCCCCCATGCGCTTCGGACTGTTCATGGCCCCGTTCCATCCGACCGGGCAGAACCCGACGCTCGCGCTCGAACGTGACCTCGAGTTGATCGAACACCTCGACCGCCTGGGCTTCCACGAGGTATGGATCGGCGAGCATCACTCGGGCGGCTACGAGATCATCTCGTCGCCCGAGGTGTTCATCGCGGCCGCAGCCGCGCGGACGAAATACATCCGGCTGGGGAGCGGCGTGAACTCACTCCCCTATCACCACCCGCTGATGCTCGCGGAT
>JALYLU010000241.1:4480-7480 GCA_030774075.1 Actinomycetota bacterium
CTACCGCCGCCGGACGTTGCACCATGCCGGCTGACGAAAGACGTGGAGAACAGGCAAATGGCCCATCGCGGCATGAAATTCGGCATCTTCCTGGCACCGTTTCATCGGGTCGGGGAAAACCCGACGCTGGCGATCAATCGCGATGTCGAGATGCTCGAGTGGCTGGACTGGCTTGGCTACGACGAAGCCTGGATCGGCGAGCATCATTCCAGCGGCAGCGAGATCATCGGCTCGCCCGAGGTCTTCATCGCCGCCGCCGCCGAGAGGACGCAGCGGATCAAGCTCGGCACCGGCGTCAGCTCGCTGCCCTACCACCACCCGTTGATCCTCGCCGACCGCTTCGTCCTGCTCGACCACCTCACGCGCGGCCGCGCGATGCTCGGTTGCGGGCCCGGACAGCTCACGTCCGACGCGCACATGCTCGGCATTCCCGCCGACCTGCAACGCCCGCGGATGGACGAAGCGCTCGACGCGATCATGGCGCTCTTGCGGGGCGAGACGGTGACCACACAGACCAACTGGTTCACGTTGCAGGACGCGCGCCTCCAGCTGAAGCCGTACTCCGAGCCGAACATCGAGGTCGCGATTGCGGCGTCCATCTCGCCGACCGGCGCCAAGGCTGCCGGCAAGCACGGCGCGGGGCTGCTGTCGATCGCGGCGACGACGAAGCAGGGCTTCGACGCGATCGGCACACACTGGCAGACGTGGAACGAGGTGGCGGCGCAGCACGGCCATACCGCCGAGCGGTCGAAATGGCGACTCGTCGGACCGATGCACCTCGCGGAGACGAGGGAGCAGGCGCGCGCCGACGTCGAGTACGGCATCCTGCCCTTCTCGAAGTACTTCACGCACGTCCTGCCCGCCGGGCCGACGCGCGGCGACACGCCGGAGGAGATCATCGCCAACGTCGACGAGGACGGTTTCGCGGTCATAGGCACGCCCGACGACGCGATCGCGAAGATCGAGGCGCTCCTCGACGAGTCCGGCGGGTTCGGCACCTTCTTGTTGTTCGGGCACGACTGGGCGAGCCCGGCCGCGACGAAGCACAGCTTCGAGTTGTTCGCGCAGTACGTGATGCCGCACTTCACGGGCCAGCTCGTGCGGCCTCAGGCGTCGTGCGACTGGGTCACCGGGAGCGGCGGCGAGTTCGTGAACCGCGCGATCCATGCGATCGCGAAAGCCATCACCGACCACGCGGCCGAGCAACAGAGCACGAACTGAGGCACTGCCCGACGTGACTCGCCCGACGTGACTGGCCCGACGTCACACGCGTTCGCCGCGGACGGGATCCGGCTGGTCGTCCACGACTGGGGTGGTTCCGGCGCGCCCGTTCTGCTCGCGCATCCGACCGGCTTTCACGGCCTCGTCTGGGCACCGGTTGCGCCACGTCTGGTCGCGAGCGGGCGCCGCGTCTGGTCGTTCGACTTCCGAGGGCACGGAGACAGCGACGCGCCCGACGCCGACTACTCCTGGCACGGGTTCGCCGACGATGTGCTCGCAGTCGCCGAGCACCTCCGCGTTGCGGGCGACCCGACACTCGTCGGGTGCGGCCACTCGAAGGGTGGCGCGGCGTTGATCCTCGGTGAGCAAAAGCGCGCCGGAACGTTCGCGCGGATCTGGGCCTACGAGCCGATCATCTTCGCCTCCGAGCATCCGCTTCCTCCGCAAGAGGATTTCTTCTTGGCGCGGGCGGCCCGGAAACGGCGCAACGTCTGGCACTCGACCGACGAAGCCTTCGCCGCGTACGCGTCGAAACCGCCGCTCGACGTCATGACGCCGGAGGGGCTGCGCGCGTATGTCGACTATGGCCTTCGCGACCGCGGCGACGGCATGCTCGAGTTGAAGTGCCGGCCCGAGGTCGAAGCGCGTGTCTACGCGATGGGGCCGAACCACGGCGCGTTCGCCCGGCTCGACGAGGTGGCTTCGGAGGTACTCGTCGTCTGCGGCGAGACGTCGACGTCGGTCGACCCCGCACTCGGCGCGCAGATCGCCGACCGGCTCCCGAACGGACGACTCGAAGTGCTCGCCGGGCTCGGACACTTCGGGCCGCAACAGGATCCGGACGCGTGCGTCGCGTCGATCCTGCGTTTCGCCCCTTGACGCTACGCCTTCTTCAGGTCCTCGATCACGCTCGTCCACTGCTGCGGATCGGCTTTGTACGGCGCGTAGAACGAGCACCGGTCGACGACCCCGCCGTAGCGCCGCTTCAACACCGCGCCGACACCCTCCGGCCCGGCGACGACGGCGAACGTGTGCAGGACCTCGTCGTCGATCAGCTCGCCCATCTCGACCCACTTGCCCTGTTTCGAGAGTCCGTTGAGCTCGGTCTGCAGGTCGCCCCAACCGTGCAGCTCGAGCACACCGCGATACGCGGGCGTGGAGCCGTAGAACGCGATCTGTTGCTTCACCCCCGTCGCGGCAGCCGCGATCTCCTCGTCCGTGGTGCCGGTGACGACGAACAGGGGTCCCGAGACCTGGAACGAGGAACGATCGCGCCCGGCCTTCTTCAGACCACGCTCGACCGCCGGCATCGTCACTTCCTTGACGTAGCGCTCGGTGGTGAAGCCGTGGATGATGATGCCGTCGGCGACCTCGCCCGCAACCTCGGTCATCATCTCGCCGACCGCCGCGAGGAACACCTTGGGCGCGCCGAACTGATTCGGGGGAGGGGCGAAGAACGGCGTCATCAGGGTGTGGCGATAGAACTCGCCCTCGAACTTGAGCGGCGTCTGTTCGTTCCACGCGCTCCAGATGGCCCGCAACGCGAGGATGTACTCGCGCATGCGCCGGGCCGGATGCGACCACGGCATCGAGAACCGCTTCTCGATATGGGGCTTGATCTGAGAACCCAGGCCGAGCACGAAGCGGCCCTTCGACATCTGCTGCAGATCGTTGGCGGTGTACGCGAGAACCATCGGCGTGCGGGCGAACGCGACGGCGATGCCCGTCGCGAGCTCGATGCGCTGCGTGTGCTCCGCCGCCAAAACGATGGGCAGGAAC
>JALYLU010000242.1:0-4235 GCA_030774075.1 Actinomycetota bacterium
GTATTCCACGCACTACCTCCCCGAGGTCGAGGCGCTGCGCGCGGGGGTGGCCATTCTCGTCGACGGTCGCGTGATCGCAGCCGGCCGGCTCGACGACCTCGTCGCCGCGCACGCTCGTGCGGCCATCGAGCTCACCTTCGAGGGCCGAGCGCCGGACTGCGAGCTCGGCGAGTTCAGTATGGCGGTCGACGGCGCCGTCCTGCGGGTCGAGACAGCGGACCCGGCGACCGCGGTACCCAGGATCATCGCCCGCCTTGGTTCACACGCTGCGAGGCTGCGTGGTGTCGAGCTGCTACGACCCAGCCTCGACAGCGTGTTCCTCGCGCTGACCGGCCGACGTTACGACGCGGAGCCGACAGATGTCGCCGCGGCGTAGCGCAGCGGTCGCGCGCAACGAACTGCGCGTGTTGCGCCGCGACCCGATGCCGCTCGTCGTGCTGCTCGTCATGCCTTTGATAATGGCGCCGCTCTTCCGCACGACGTTCCGGGCCACGCTCCTGTTGGGCGGACACCCACACGCGTCCGGATCGGACTTCGCCATCCCCGCGCAGATGGTGCAGTTCGGCTTCTTCCTCGCGCCGTTCACCGGCTTCCTGTTCTTCCGCGAGCACATCTGGAAGACGTGGTCGCGGCTGCGCGCCAGTCCCGCGTCACCGACCGAGATCGTCCTCGGCAAGGCGATGCCGATGGTGGCGCTCGGCGGGTTGCAGATCACCGTGCTGCTCATCGTCGGTGTCCTCGCGCTCGACCTTCACCTGCATGGCGAGCTGCTCCCGATCCTCGCCGTCGCCGCCGTCTACATGTGCTGCGCCGTTGCGATCGGCGTCGCACTCACCGCCGTCTTGCGCACCAGCCAACAGATGAACGCGGTCGGCTTCCTCGGCGCCACAGTGCTCGGCGCAATCGGCGGCGCGCTCGTCCCGCTCAACACGCTCCCACACTGGATCCGGCACCTCTCCCCGGCTACCCCTCAATACTGGGCCATGCGAGCAACGCGCGACCTGATCATCGACGGCCGCGCCGCGAACAGCGCGATCCTGCCGATCGTCGTGCTCGCCATGTTCACCTCCGGCTTCGCGCTCATCGCAATCCGGCGCCTGCGCTTCGACGAAACCAAACTCGGCTGGTCCTGATCGCCGCAAGCCCTCTAGGACAGCCGACGCTGACGTTCCGTCACTGCGAGCGCAGCGGCGGCTCACAGCGCTCGCCCTTGCCGCCCATATCTGCTATGCGTCGGCGGGGTGTGCGTTATCGATCAGTGCGATAACGGCGCTGAGCTGCCGCGGTACGTCTGTGGTAGGTAGAGATGGGACAAGCAGCGTAGTGATGCCGAGCGCGATAGCGCCGCCGTCGTGTGATGCGCGATCACCGACCATCAATAGGTCGTGTGGGTCGAGTGCGAGGGACTCGGCGGCGATGCGGAAGATCGCCGGATCAGGCTTCTGCACACCGTGCTCGAATGACAGTACGAACGACGTGACGAGATCGTCGAGGCCAGCCGCTGCGAACTCAGGTCGGAGATCGAAGTGGATATCCGACACCACACTCGTCGTCACGCCGCGCGCTTTGAGGATTTGCAACGTGTCGGCTACGTCGGGAAAGAAGGGATGGTTCTCTGGCTCGAAGTCGAGGTCGTACAGCGCGTTCGCGAGCTCCTCGTCGAGCCCTGCCGCGCTGAACCATCGCATGCTCGCGGCGTGATGTTGTGCTGCGGAACAATCGATCTCCCGCATACTCTCGGCGACTTCGGGATCGCGAGATGCCGCGTCGAGCGCGGCGACGATGTGCGCAAGGCCCCCTGGGTGGCGTCCGAGCCGATCCAGGGCCTTCGCAACCCACCACGCATCAGGCGGGTCGGCAACGAGCGTTCCTCGCCAATCGAACAGCACACCACGAAACACCCACGAAGTCTGTCGCGGGCCGCTGACCCAGACCGCTCAGAGCTGCCGATCCACGTTCGCCTGACCGGATGAGATCGTCGGCCGTGTGCTCGACGGTTGTGGGTGCGTCGTCGGCGAAGCGGGTGAGCGGGCAGACTCTTGCGGTGCCGAGGGCTCGATACGACGGACTGGCGGATTGGTACGACCAGGAGCAAGCGCGCATCGCGAAGCGGCCCGACACGCCCGTCGAACAGCTCGCTCTGCTTGTCGGTCCCGGCGCTGGACTCTTCGTCGAGCTGGGCTGCGGGACCGGCCTCACCGCGATGTAACTCGCCCCGCGCGTCGGCCAGACGCGCCCGATCTGCCGATCGGTCCTCGCCGCGCGGGCGCGAGATCGGGCAATATGCGTGGGCGTGGCACATGGCGAATCAACGTCCGGTGAGGTCCGCGACCTGAACAGCAACGGAGCGCCGCTTGCTCGACGCGATGCTGTGCGTGGACGCGCTCGAAGGGTGCGGAAGCGTTGCATCGCCAGGCCACCGTCGCTCGTGCGTCGGCGAGTTGTCGGTGTGGGTGCGGTTCGATCTACCTCGTCGGACACTGGGTACCGACTCGCCGAAATCAAGCCCTGACCCCCGGGATCCGAGGAGCCCCTTCGCCCGCGCGGTTGCTCACGCCGCCGCGCCGGGCACTTCGCGGCGTGGCGCAGTCCGAGAGCGAGTGCGAGACCTCGGGGGCCCGACACCGCGCTCGAGCAGACACGATTGGTTCAGCGGGGCGTCAACACGCAGAACTCGTTGCCATCGGGATCGGCCATGACGACCCAACTGACGTCGCCCTGTCCGATGTCGACGCGCGTCGCCCCGAGCGCAACGAGGCGGTCGACCTCCGCGCGTTGGTCTTCGTGCGCTGGCGGCGCGATGTCGAGATGCAACCGGTTCTTCGCGACCTTCTGGGAAACCGGTGGACCCCACGTAATGAAGAATCCCGTGCCCTCCGGCGTGCGAATCGCCGTCTCGCCGTCCTGGTCCCACACCAGCGGCCAGCCGAGCGCCGCGCTCCAGAAGCACCCGACCTCCCGCGACCCATCACACGTGATCGATCCGAGCCGTCCGCAGCCCGCGAGAAACTTGTTCTCCGGCTCGATGATGCAGAACTCGTTGCCTTCGGGATCGGCGAGCACGACGTGCTTGTCATCCGGGCCCTGACCGACGTCGACGTGGCGCGCGCCGATCTCGATCAACCGCGCCACGGTGTCCTGCTGATCGTCGATCGACGCCGTCGTCAGGTCGAGATGGACGCGGTTCTTCTGCGACTTCGGCTCCGGAACGGGCAGGAAAAAATCGATTCGCAACGCAGTGCCATCCGTCGGCAGGAGCTCGACACCGTCATGCGACTCATCGCCGATCTCCCAGCGCAGCGCCTCGGCCCAGAAGCGCGCGAGCCGCAGCGGCTCGTTCGCGTCGAAGCACAATGCGATGAGCCGCGACGTCATGTCGTCCGGCATCCGGTTTGCACGTCCATTCGGCCGCTCCTGTCAGCGCAAGTTGCGATCCATTGAAGCGACCCCCGCCAAGTCGGCGCCGCTCCCCGCTCATCTGCCCGACTCGGGCACGTCAGTCGCTTCCACGCAGAAAGTCTCGCGCCATGACTGCCGATCTGCCGGTCGCATAACCGCTCCCGATCGAGGCAATCTGATGCGCACTCATGGATCGACCCGGAGGTCGCGTGTCATGGCGGATAGCCGACCCGTTCTTGATCAGATCAATCTCGTGGTGAGCGATATGCCAGCGATGGTTCGGTTCTACGAACGTCTCGGATTGAAGATTGCTCCGACGATCGCTCCGTGGGACCGCCACCACAACAACATTTCCGCGGCGGACGGGATCCACTTCGACCTCGATAGCTTGGCCTTCGTGCCGCAGTGGAACCAAGGGTGGCCGCCGGGTCAAACCGGACCAGTCCTCGGGTTTCGCGTTTCGTCTGCCGAGGCGGTCGACGCGACATATGCCGATCTGATCAGTGCTGGCTACGGCGGCCAGCAGCCGCCGCACGATGCGCTCATGGGGGCTCGTTATGCCGTCGTCGTCGATCCTGATGGGAACTCGGTCGGACTGATGGGCCCGCGGGATCCGGCGCGTTTGCACGAGCCGCGACCACCTGAGGACTGACCGCACGTACGCGCCAGATCTTCGTTCTTCGCTCGCATAAGCGTCCCAAAGCGGGCGCCGAGCTCGAGGCGCGGTCAAGACGGAGGAACCCACATCTTCCGCGCAGTTGGCGTGAAGCGTGCAGGCGGGTCACGGTGGGCTACGAAGCCGGGCGATTCAGGTCGCGCGGTCACGTCACACCCGG
>JALYLU010000242.1:4245-7446 GCA_030774075.1 Actinomycetota bacterium
AAATGCGTTGACCGCACAAGCCCGTCATTTTGGGTTAGGGCGCACCCCACAGTGATGTGCCCGCGGTTTCCTGCAGTGGCACCCCAGAGCCCCACGGCGCGCGCGACCGACGCGCCGAGAGATCTTGGCGGCGACGCGTTAGCCCGACCCGAATGACATGATTGCGACCCCTTTTCCGGTATTGGCATCGAATACGTCGAGCTCTTCTCCGCAGGTCGGCCCTGACTGCTTCGTGGTCCCAGTTCCGATTGCGGGACCGGGGCCTTCGGACACGACGGGAACATTGTGGCCGATCACGACCCACGCAAGGATGTTCGAGCTCACCGTCAGGTACGAATACCGCGCGAGGACGAGCTCGAAGGTGGACTGTTTCGTGAGGCCTACGGTCGACTGTGGCCAGATCGTCGCCGCTGCGACCTTCGGCGTGTCCGACGCGGCCGGCGGGCGAGGTGTATCTGACCGCTGCTATACGTCCGCGGCGCGCTCAATCGCGTTGCCGTCGGCGGAGCAACGATCTCGCGGGCCATGTGCGGTTCCGCAGTGCAGACGGAGCTCTTCGGCTTGGGGGTGTCCACCGCCGTGTATGTCGCGAGGATCCGACCGGCGGAGTCCGTGAGCGTCAGCTGGTCGCTGACGATATCCAGGTGCACCGCGGCGTTCAGGACGGCGTATGTCGGTACCACCGGAACCGCGGCCGTCGACGGCTTCGCCGTCACGCACCCGACCGCGGTCTGTGTTGTCGCTTCGGTGATCGCGAACGAATGCTCCTTCTCCACCCGGTAGGTCCCGGACAGTTGGTTGCAACCGTCCGACGCCTTCCAGCGGTCGTCGTCGCCGAGCTCGAGGCGCGGTGCCTCCGGCAGCGGCGGGCTCGTCAGGCCCGTCGTAACCCGTGATCGAGGTCGGCTGCCACACGCCTGCGATCGGCCGATCGGCTGCGCTCGGCGGTTGGGTCGTCGTGGTGCTCGACACCGAGCCGTCGATGCGAATGGACGCGAGGATCGCGGCGGCGACACGGCCGTCGATCCCGAGCCCGATCTCGACCGGTACGCCGTGCGTCTCGTTTCCTGCGAAGGGAGCCGCAGGTTCGGCAGCGTTCCCATGAGTGCACCCGCGACGAGGGTGCAGCTCACGCCGATCAAGCAGGCCGCGAGGACTCTCACCTCGACACCCGCCCACGCTCGAGCAGCCGTCGGAGCCCGCCACCGTCGGGCAAGACGCGATCGACGCGCTGCTCGAATGCCGGCGGCAGCGCACCGGTCCACTCGAGCGATCGACCGAGACCGTCGCGCACGAAGATCGGCTCGTACGTCTCTCCGTCGGTCAAGCTGGGCACGACCGCCGCGATCTCCGTGACCTGCCGCCGTACATGACCGTCGGCCCGCGCGACGTCGTCGCGGTCGACGTGCACCACGAGATCAAGCGCCTCGACGAAGATCCGGCGCACGATCCGCTCGGTCACATTCTCGCCCGCCATCAACGCCGCGTTCACGAGGGCGTTGACGGCATCGTGAGCGCTGTTGGCGTGGAGCGCCGAGCTGGACCTGGATCGCTGACCCCGACCTCGGCCGCCTATGAAGTGAACCTTGCCAGCCCGAAGTCCACCGCAGAAGACACACGACTTACTCCCCCATC
Source organism: Actinomycetota bacterium (assembly GCA_030774075.1). GTDB lineage: Bacteria > Actinomycetota > Acidimicrobiia > IMCC26256 > PALSA-610 > PALSA-610. The sequence continues at coordinate 5,881 of JALYLU010000242.1, forward strand.
CTTGTCTGGTGCGCGATGACCTTCGCGAACACATCTGGAGACGGTTCCGGCCGGGCCGCAACTCCTACGACCGCGAGGCGCGTACTCGGGACCGTCGAGCACGGAACATTCCCACGGTACGACGTGTCGAGTAACACCCGACTAGTTGAACAGTTTGCCGGCTTCCTGGCAGGCCGAGTCAACGGACTGAAGCGCGGCAAGTCCTGCCGAGTAGTCGCCGTTGAGCTCGGCACTGAAGGCAGTTGCGACACCGCTCAGACAGGCCTTCACGATGGCCAGTTGGCCTGCTTGCAGATTCAGCTGATTCTGCGTGTTCGACAGGTTGCCACGAACACCGGCCAACTCGTCCTGGGTGGAGTTGAGCCGAGTTTGCAGCTGCGCCTTGGCTGCGTTTGCGGATGTGAGGCTCGATTTGGTGCTGGTCAGCTCGCGCCGCGTTGACGTGAGCTGACTCTGCGTCGAGCTGAGTTTATGGTTGGTGGAGGCGAGGGACGCTTCAGTCGCAGCGAGGTGTCGACGGGTAGTGGACAGCTGTCCGTGCGCACCAACGTCGTTCGCGACGAGCAAACCGATTACGACGACGATGGCGGTGGCGGTCAACACGAGGAGCCGCGATGGACGCCACCTCGAAACGTCCGGTGAAGATGTGGGCTGGCGTTCGGGGACTGTGACCGTGTGCGGTGCGGCGAGCGAGACGAACGGGGCCGGCGCCGCGATCGTTGCCGCACCCGTCGTCACCGATCCGGCGTTGACCAAGGAGCCGCACGCGGCACAAAACTTCTCGCCGGGCCTTAGCGGCGTTGTACAAGAGGGGCAGACGGTCGTGTTTTGTGGGGTTGCTTCGGTGGTCACGATGAGTCTCTTCCGCGAGCGAGTTGCGATAGGTGTGACGGTTGGGGCGGCGTCAGCAGACGTTGAGCCCGGTGCAGATGTGCGCGACAGGGATAGCCAACGAGAGTCCTTCGGCGTTGTCGCCGACGAGCTTCGCGACGGTGATGCCCAGCACCTGCCCGCGGTGGTCGACAACGGGACCGCCGGAGCTGCCGGGGCTGATCGGTGCCGAGAACTGCAGGTAGTCGTGGCCATCCTGAGTGCGCTGCGCCGAGACGATGCCACTGGTGACGGTCTGGTCGAGCCCGAGGGGCGCCCCGACGACCAGCACGGAGTCACCGATTTGCGGCACCGCTGCGGCGCGAGTGAGAACCGGGAACGTTTCCGGCGTGGTGATCAGTGCGAGGTCGTCGGGGATGTCGACCCGCGCGATGGTCCCCGACCACACGGCGTCGTTCTGTTTTACGCGTACGTTGCGCCCACCGTTGGTCCACGTATCTGACACGACATGGAAGTTAGTGACGAGCGTCGAGGTACCACCCGACGATGAGAGAGCCCATGCGGAGCCGAGCCCGGCCTCGGTTTCGATGACGAACACCGATGCCCGCACCTGGGCTTCCCCTCAAATCGTGGAGGGTTGCTGATTGATGGTTGAAGCCTCTCATCCGCCCGCCCGTTGGTGCCACCGTCTTGCTGTTCGTGCGTCTACGGCGATCTGAGAGGACGGTTTTCATG
>JALYLU010000243.1 GCA_030774075.1 Actinomycetota bacterium
GGTGCGCGTCGCCGAGCTCGACGCGCGCGCCCAGTGCCTGCGCGCCGCGGGACTCGCGGTTGCGGTGCTCGACGCGCCCGACGACGTCGGCGAATACGCGCGCGGCCTGTACCGAGGATTGCGCGCGCTCGACCGGCGCGGCGTCGACGTGATCCTCGCCGTCCTGCCGGCGGGCACCGAGGGTATCGGCGCTGCTGTTGCCGATCGTCTCCGGCGAGCAGCCGCGGCCCACTAGCTTTTCTGATGGTGCATGACGACCGGCCGATCGGCATCTTCGACAGTGGACTCGGCGGCCTCACGGTCGTCCGGGCACTGCTCGATCTCGTTCCCGGCGCCGACGTCGTCTATTTCGGCGATACCGGGCGGTTTCCCTACGGTCCCAAACCCGCCGACGAGGTCTTGAAGTACGCGCTCGAGATCGTCGATCTGCTGCTCGAACACGACGTGAGAATGGTCGTGGTCGCGTGCAACAGCGCGGCCGCCGTCGCGCTCGATCAACTACGGGAGCGTCTCGACGTGCCGGTCGTCGGCGTCATCGAGCCCGGCCTGCGCGCGGCGCAGCGCGCCACCCGTGTGGGTCGGGTCGGCGTGATCGGCACGGTGGGAACCATCTCGTCGGGTGCCTATCAGCGGACGGCGGCGCACCTCGATTCCAGTCTCGAGCTCACGTGCGCGGCCTGTCCGGGATTCGTCGAATTCGTCGAGCAGGGAGACGTCGACTCCGATCAGGTGCATGTGCTGGCCGAGCGATTGCTCGCGCCCGTGAGACAGGCGTGCGTCGACACGCTGGTGCTTGGATGCACGCACTATCCGCTGCTGGCGCGTACCATCGCCGACGTCATGGGTCCCGAAGTCGTGCTGGTGTCGAGTGCCGACGAGACTGCCTTCGAGGTGCGCGCCGCGCTCGACGGGCCGGTCCACCTTCTCCCTGTTCGGGGCGAACCGAGGCGTGTGAAGTTCCTGACGAGCGGTGACCCGACGAAGTTTCGTGAGCTGGGCGCGCGGTTCCTCGGCCCGGAAGTCGAGCACGTGGAGGGCTGGTCGTGGAGCTGACGGTACTCGGATGCTCGGGCAGCTACGGCTCGCCCGCGGGCGGCGCGTGCAGCGGCTACCTCGTGCGCGCGGGCGACGCCGTCATCTGGATGGACTGCGGGAACGGCTCGTTCGCGAACCTGCAGCAGCACGCGAACCCGGCCGACCTCACCGCCGTCGTCATCACGCACGCGCATCCCGATCACTGCGTCGACATCTACGGTCTGCACGTGCTCTACAAGTACGGGATCGACTGCGGCGGTCTGCCCGTGTACGCCCCCGAGGGTGTCGAGAAGACGCTCGAAGGGCTCGTGGGGAGCTGGACCGACACGTTCGACTGGAACCTCGTCGGCGACGGCGACCGCGCTTCGATCCTCGACACGCAGTTGTGTTTCTCGCGCACCGATCACCCGCTCCCGACGATCGGCGTCGAGCTCGAGCAAGGTGGCAAGCGGCTCGTGTACACCGCTGACACCGGGCCGGGCTGGACGGTCGAGGCGTTCCGTCCTGGAGCCGACCTCGTGCTCTCGGAGGCCACCTATCAGCACGACGACATCCGCGCGCCGATCCACCTGTCGGCGCGCCAGGCGGGCGAAGCCGCGCGTGGAGCCAAGGCTCGTCGCCTGATGCTCACCCATTTGTGGCCGATGCTCGACCCGGTAGCCTCCGTCGAGGAGGGCTCCGAAGCGTTCGGTCACGCGGTGACCCTCGCGGCGCCGCACCTCATCACGCACCTCTAGCACCACCCGGCTCGCACCATCCCGCCCGCACCAATGAGCCCGGGGACGGAAGGATCTGCATTGCCCGCTCGTGCCTCCGGCCGCGCCCCCGACGATCTCCGGCGCATCCTCTTCGTACGGGACTTCACCGAGATGGCCGACGGATCGGTGCTCGTCGAGTTCGGGCGGACACGCGTGCTCTGCACCGCGTCGGTCGAGGAGCGCATCCCGCCGTGGTTGAAGGGATCGGGCAAGGGTTGGGTGACGGCCGAGTACTCGATGCTGCCGGGCTCGTCGCCCGAACGCGTCGGTCGCGAAGCCGCGCGCGGCAAGCAGAGCGGCCGCACCCAGGAGATCCAACGCCTGATCGGACGGTCGCTGCGCGCGGCGATCGACTTACGACTGATGCCCGACGTGCAGATCACCGTCGACTGCGACGTCCTGCAGGCCGACGGTGGTACGCGCACCGCGTCGATCTGCGGAGGCTGGATTGCACTGCACGACGCGTGCAGCCGTCTGGTGGCGAGCGGCAAGCTCGCCAAGCATCCGATCCTGCAACCGTGCGCGGCGATCTCCGTGGGCATCATCGACGGAACGCCGATGCTCGACCTCGAGTACACCGAGGACGTGCGCGCCGAAGTCGACATGAACGTCGTGATGACCGGCGACGGTCGCTTCGTCGAGGTACAGGGTACGGCCGAGGGTGTCGCGTTCACGCGCGATGAGCTGGACGCGCTGCTCGGTCTCGCCGAGACCGGCATCGAGGAGATCATCGCGGCGCAGCAGGAAATGGTCGCAGAACCGCCGGCCCCGCGCGCTCGGTGACGCTCGCGCTCCCGCTCGTTCTCGCAACCCAGAATGCCGACAAGGCGCGCGAGATCGTCGAGATCTTCGTCGCGCTCGCCGACATTCCGTTGATCGCGTACTCCATCGACGGCATCGCGTTCCTCGTCGACGTCCCGGATCGGATCGCGGCTTCGGTGGCCGCGCTCCCGACGCTCGCGGAGGCGCCCGACGTGGAGGAGACCGCCAGCACGCTCGAAGAGAACGCGCGTATCAAATCGCGTACACTCGCCGACGCGTTCGGCCTGCTCGCAGTCGCCGACGACACCGGGCTCGAGGTCGACGCGCTGAACGGTGCGCCGGGCGTCTACTCCGCGCGCTACGCCGGTGGACATGCGTCGTACGCCGACAACGTCGTCAAGCTGCTGAGCGAGCTCGAAGGCGTCTACCCGTCGCTTCGAACCGCCCGGTTCACCACCGTCGCCATCGCGCGCGGGCCGGACGGGCGAGAGGTCGTCGCCCGGGGCGTCGTCGAGGGTCTCGTCGCCGCTCTGCCTCGCGGCGAGGGCGGGTTCGGGTACGACCCGGTGTTCGTGCCGTTGGAGGGCGACGGTCGCACGTTTGCGGAGATGACGCCGGAGGAGAAGCATGCCGTGTCGCACCGCGGGCGCGCTTTCCGTGCGCTCGCGACCGCTATAGGCCGACGTTCATAGCCCGCCGTTCGGAGTCCGACGTTCAGAGTTCGCCGTTCAGAGTTCGCCGTTCAGAGTTGAGGAGAGGTAGATCGCATGGCGTTGCACCCGTCCGCCGAGATGATGCTGCAGGTGTTGAGCGACGCCGGTCTTGCGTTCGGACCCGAGTCCACGCCCGAGGGGCGACGCGCCGCGATGATCGCGGCCACGACCAACCCGCTGTTTCCGAAGCTTCCGGTACACGACGTGGCCGATCGCTCGATCCCGGGGCCGGCCGGCGACATCCCGGTGCGCGTGTTCCGGCCGAGCGCGGCGACCGGTCTCCCGTTGCTGTTGTGGTTCCACGGGGGCGGCTGGGTCACCGGCAACCTCGACACGCACGATCAGCTCGGACGCCTCTTGTGCGACGCCGTCGGCGCGGTGGTGGTCTCGGTCGACTACCGGCTCGCGCCCGAGGCGAAGTTTCCCGCCGCGGCCGACGACTGTCTGGCCGCGTACGAGTGGGTGCTCCGGCACGCGAGCGAGGTCGGTGCCGACGCGGGTCGGGTCGCGATCGGCGGCGACAGCGCAGGCGGCAACCTCGCCGCCGTCGTCGCGCTCGATGCTCGGGAGCGGGGACTTCCGCAACCGAAACTGCAGCTGCTCGTGTACCCGGTGACCGACTACGAGTTCGAGAGCGCGTCGATGATCGACAACGCCAAGGGTTACTTCCTCGAAGAGGAAAGCATGCGCTGGTTCTACGACCATTACGCGCGTACCCCTTCGGATTTCGCCGATCCGAGGTTCTCGCCGATGCGCGCGTCCGACGTCTCGGGGCTCGCCCGCGCGGTCGTCGTCACCGCCGAATTCGACCCGCTGCGCGACCAGGGCGAGGCCTACGGCAAGCGACTGCAACAAGCGAAGGTGTCGACCGAGGTCGTGCGGGCCGACGGTCTCATCCACGGCTTCTTCGGGCTGCACGAGTTCATGCCGCCTGGCCGCGATGCGTGGGACGCATCGGTCGGGGCGCTGCGCCGCGCGCTCGGAACCGCGTGATCGAGGTGCGAGACGGCTTCGGTACTCTCTCCGACTGACATGGCCGTTCTCGACGTCGCCGGATTCGTTGCCGATCTCAAGGATCACGCGGTCGAGCACGGCTTCCACGTGCACGACGAACGACATTTCGTGGAGAGCTACTCGCTCCGCCAGACCTGGGAGGTGGACCTTCACCCCGAGGAGGGCTGCGAAGGACCAGTCGACCTCTACCTGTCGCTCGAGATCGACCCGCGCGTCCTGCTCGGCTTCGAGGACGCGGTGATAGAGGTCGGCGACGAAGCCGAGCCGGACGATACGTTCCACTTCCCGCTCAGCTTCACATGGGCTTTGCCGCCCCTTGCCCACGGTCCCGATCTTCTGGTGCTCGCGACCGATCTCGCGGGTGTGGGCGGCCGTGATCTTCCGCTCGACGTGTCGGCCACCGACTCGTACCCCGCCGCGACCGACGCATCCGAGCGATCGCTTCGGATCGTCGCCCACCAGCGGGTGTCGCTGATCGGTATCCGCAGAGGCGAGGAGGTTCCCTGCGACACCCTCGAGGCCTGTCTCGCCGTGAGCCGATACCTGCTCGATCAGGCCGTGGGTTGGCTCGATTGAGCGCGCGTGGGAGCCTCGGCACCCGCAGTTCGAGCAACCAAATGCAGAGCAGCCGCATGTAGCATGGGTGTGTGGCGATGCGCACCGACTGCCGGCACTACGAGAGCCGTACCTACGCGTCCGGCGAGGCTGTTCGGAAGTGCCTTCTCGACCTCGCGCCCGAAGCGCCGTGGAACTGTCCCGCCGACTGCCCGCGCTACGAGCGGCGCCGGATCGATGCCGGCTGGCAGTACGGATCGCTGGCGAAGGGAATGGAACCCGCGCCGCCCGAGCCCGAGGTCGCGATGAACGCCGATGTCGGGGCTCTGCTCGACGACGTCGAAGACATCGTGAACGCCGCCGGTGTCGACCTGCTCGCGGAGCAGGCGAAGCGCAGCGCGTCCCGCAAGGGGATGTTCCGCAAGCGCAAGAAGCGCTGACCCCGGAATTCACCGCGGAAGAGTCCATCACCTGGGCGGGTAGGTTGCCCGAGTGGTCGATCTCGCGAGTCGCTCGCGCGCGATGCCCGTCGAGCAGCGCGCGATCGCCGCGATCCTCGTCGCCGTCGGGTTGTGGTCGGGAACCGCGTTGTTCGTTCGGGCGGGCCACTCCGATGCGCTGGTGTTCACTACCTGGAGATTGTGGTTCGCGTTGCCGCCGCTCGCGGCGATCGTCTCCTGGCGTTCGCGCCGGAGTGACAGCGCCCCCTTCTGGCCCCAGGACGTGTCCCGGTTGCGCTGGATCGTGTTGCTCGTCGGCGCGGGCGCGTTCTTCGTCTCCGGTGCGGGCACGGCGTTCGCGGCGCTGGGGTTGACCCGGTTGCTCGATGTCACGCTGATCGGGTCGCTGCAACCCGTATTGATCATCGGGTTCGCGGTCGCGTTTCTGGGTGAGCACGTCGCGCGCACGCATTTGGTGCGGGCCGGGGTCGCGATCGCCGGGACGATCATGGTGGCGGTCGCCGCGTCGAGCGGTGGTTCGTGGAGCTTCTCCGGCGACGTCGTCGCGGTCGTCAGTCTCGTGCTCAACGCGGGCTGGTTCCTCTACGGGCGCGTACTGCGCACGAGCTTCGTCGTCGATCCGTTCGCGTTCATGCTGGGCACGCTCACCTCGGCCGCCGTGCTCATAACGCCGGTCGCGCTCATCGCGCACGGTGGGCTCGGCATCAGCGCACGCGGCTTGTTCTTCGCGGTGTGCACGATGATCGGAGGCACGGCGGCGCACGTGCTGATGATCTGGGCGCATCGTCACGTGCCCACGTCGGTGTCGTCTCCGATGTTGCTCGGCGAGACGCCGATCGTCGCCGCCGGGGCGTGGGTGTTCTTCGGCGAGTCGGTCACACTGCTCGAGGGCGCCGGCGCGGCTGTGGTCGTCGCGTCGCTGTGGGGGGTGACGCGCGGCCCGGAGCTGGAGCACGTCGAGCACGACGTCCCCGACCCCGCACCACCGACGTAGCGGTCGCGGGCGCGGCCGGCGGTGCGGCTCGGCCGCATGGCTCAACTCGTGGCGATGCGGAAGTGCTCGAACCACACCGGCGTGATCTTCGGATCCACGCAGACCGTGTGAATCTCTCCGGATGCCAGCGCGGTGGCGTCGAGGCCTTCGCCCTCACCGGCGCCACCGGTATGACCCATCGAACCGTCGGCGCGTACCTTGCCCGTTCGCAGGTCGACGCCGAACACGTCGTTTTGCGGATCGGAGGTCGAGATCCAGATGACGCGGTTCAGGATGTCGGCACCCTGCGTGTGATGCAACGTAGTAGTGAGGCGCAGCGGCGCGAGTCGCTTCCAGCCATGACCGACGTCGTACCGCAGCAGCGCGTTTCCGTCGAAGTGATCCATCGTGTACGCCGTCAACGTCGTCGGGTCGATGGTGACGAAGGAGTTCTCGTGCTGGGGCAGCTCGACGGCGTCGACGAAGCGCAGCGTGTCGCGGTCGAACCTCGCAGTTGCCTGTGAGCTCTTCGCGTAGTCGGGCTGTTCGAGCGGTGCGTAGATGTATCGCCCCACCACGTCGATGTCGCCGACATGATCGAAACCGCGGGCCGCCCACGCGGGCGGGATCGCGGGATTGATCGACGTCACGACCTTCAGCGCGTCGTCGGTGCGCCACAGGCTGTTCGTGCCGGAGAAGATCCACCCCTTCGGGCTGCGGGCGACGCCCTGCGCGTAGACAGGTGAAACCGCTTGCTCCGACGCTCGGTGGAGCGGCCCGAGTACGACGGGAACGGTCGTGGTGGTGGTCGGCGCGATCGTCGTCGACTCCGGGACGGTCGAGCGACTCGTCCCGGAGCTCGAGCAACCGACGCCGAGCACCACCGTGGCGCAACCGAGTATCAGCGCACGGGTTCGCAGCGGTTCGGCTCGTCTACCTGGTCACGCTGAGGCCATTCCGACGATCGGCTGGTTCAGCACGATCGAGCCGGTCGAGCCGTGGAACTTCGCGTCGCCGAACGAGAAGATCCCCCCGTCGGCCGCGACGAACCAGTAGCCGTTGCCGGACGGGGTCGCGGCCATCCCGACGATCGGCTGATTCAGTGTGATCGCGCCGGTCGAGCCGTAGAACTTCGCGTCGCCGAAGGCGAAGATCACGCCGTCGGCCGCGAC
>JALYLU010000244.1:0-7110 GCA_030774075.1 Actinomycetota bacterium
TGGAGTCGACCCAAAAATAGCGAGACGACAGCGCAGCGACCGGAGGGGAGCGGAGCGTGGAGTCGACCCAAAAATAGCGAGACGACAGCGCAGCGACCGGAGGGGAGCGGAGCGTGGAGTCGACCCAAAAATAGCGAGACGACAGCGCAGCGACCGGAGGGGAGCGGAGCGTGGAGTCGACCCGGAATTGAGTTAGTGCCGATGTCTCCATATCGGCAGCTGGCGTAGCCTGCGGGCGTGAAGGTCGTCGGTTTCGATCACGTCGTCGTGAACACGTTGAACACCGAAGCACTCCTCGCGTTCTACTGCGACGAGCTGGGGCTCGAACCGGTGCGGGTCGACGAATGGCGGAAGGGCGAGGTGCTCTTCCCGTCCGTGCGGGTGGCACGCGAGACCCTGATCGATCTGCTGCCGGCCGAGCGGACCGGCGAGAACATGAGCCATTTCTGCCTGGTGATCGAGCCGACCGATCTCGACGCGCTCGCCGCCCGCTTCCCCGGCGCGCATCGGGCCGACGGGTTGTTCGGTGCGCAGGGATACGCATCGAGCGTCTACGTGCAGGATCCCGACGGCAACACGATCGAGCTCAGATACTACGAGGAGCGCGCATGACCGCCACCGAGGTGCTGCGGAAGGAGCGAGCCGCCCTGTGCGACACCCTCGAGAAGTACGGGCCCGACGCGCCGACGCTGTGTACCGGCTGGCTGACGCTCGACCTCGCCGCGCATCTCGTCGCGCGAGAGGCGCGCTCCGACGCGGCGATCGGCCTCGTATTGCCGGGACCGTTCGCCAAGCACCTCCAAAACGTGATGGACCGCTACAAGACCCGCGGTTACGACGCGCTCGTCGCCATGCTCCGAACCGGGCCGCCGTGGATGCATCGCACCGGTCCGCTTGCGACCGCGAACGTGAACGAGAACTTCATCCACCACGAGGACGTGCGCCGCGCGTCGGGTGAGGGACCCCGGGCGATCGACGACGAGACGGACGCGATCCTCTGGCGCATGCTCGGCTTCGGGGCCCGGATGTCGAAGAAGGCGCTGAAGGGTGCCGCGCTGACACTGCGCACCCCCGACGGTCGTGAGCGCGTCGTGTCGACGACCGGCTCCGCGGTGACGATGACCGGCGCGCCCGGTGAGCTGACGCTGTACATGTCGGGCCGCAAGGAGGCGGCCGACGTCGTGATCGACGGCGACTCCACGGCCGTCGCGATCTTGCACGCGGCCGACTTCGGCGTCTGAGCGTTGACACTGCGCACTGCTAGGAGGAACGCATCCCCAGCCAATAGGTGGAGCGCGACATCGCGAGGAAGCCGAGCCGCTCGTACACGCCGCGGCCGAGGTCGCTCGCGATGAGCGTCGCGGGTTTCGACGGGTCGACCGCGGCCGCGGCGGCCGTGAGCGCGAGGCCGTAGCCGTGACCCCGCGCCGACTCGAGCGTTGCGATGTTGTCGACGCGCACCAGTCGATCGCCGACGTATCCCGAACCCGAGGCAACGGGCTCGGCGTCGACGTAGCCGACGAAGTGATGCCAACCCGGGGCGCCGAGCGCGCGGGGGGTGATCAGCGTGACCTCGGTCATCGGTTGCAGCTGGGGCGCGGGGTAGCCGTAGATCAGTGCACGCTCGTAGTCGAAAGCGGTGCGGTTGTCGTCGACGGGCACGATGCGAAGCTCCGGCGGCGCAGGCGGAAACGGATCTCCGGCCAGGCGGACCATGAGCGGCGGATGGCCCATGCGTGCGAAGCCGATAGGGCCGAGGTCCGGCGTGGGCCACGCGCTGTCGAGCAGGAACGGTGTCGCCGGACCGGCATCGTAGAAAGGTCGGACGTGGTCGAGAACCGTCGTGAGGTCGACGATCGGTCGCTCGAGCACGGCGCGATTGATGAAAGGCAGAGGAGAACCGGCATCGATCAGCGTCACGACGCCCTCGACCCGCCCGAGCCGATCGCCGCGCGCCGCACCGAAGGCGGCGTACGACGCTGCGCTCTCCTGCACGAAATCGTTCAAGAGGTTGTCGCCGCCGGGACTCGACGGGCCGTATCCGGTCTCGAGCTCGGGGGTTCGGGCCATGGCCGGTCATTCTGCCCTCGGCGCCGACTAGCGTCGAGAACGCGCCGACGGGCGCGGCGCGAGGGGGACCGGGTCATGAAAGAGCTCGTCTATCACCACCTGTTGCTTCCCACGGTGGAACGCAACGCCGATCGTGCGGGGTTCTTCGAGGGCGAGTACCGCGCGACGTTCGGTGAGCACCTCGACCGCGTCGCGCGCCTTGCGTCCGGGCTGCGCGGCCTCGGCGTCGGTCGGGGCGACCGCTTCGCGGTGATGGCGCTCAACGGTCACCAGTTCCTCGAGTGTTATCACGCCGCCTTTCTCGGCGCGGGTGTCATCAACCCGTTGAATCTGCGGCTCGCGCCGAAGGAGCTCGAGTACATCCTCGCCGACTCGGGTACGAAGGTGTGTTTCACGGATCAGTTCTTCGCGCCGGTCGTCGACAAGGTGCGCGCCGCCGTGGGTATCGACCAGGTCGTGATGATCGGTGCAGGTGACGGGCCGCACGACGTTGCGTACGAAGACCTGCTCGCAAGCGCGGCTCCGCAGATCCCGGACGAGCCCGAGGAAGACGACGCCGCCATTCTCATGTACACCGGCGGCACGACCGGCCTGCCGAAAGGCGTGTTGCTCGACCACCGCGCCGAGATGCTGAACCTCTACCACGTGATGCAGATGTGGCGGTTCAGCGCCGACGACGTGTTCCTGCACCAGACGCCGATGTTCCACGCGGCGTCGATGGGCGGAATGCTCGGCGTTCCCGCACAGGGCGGTGCGTCCGTATTCCTTCCGTTGTTCGAGCCGGCCCGCGTGCTCGAGTTGTGCGAGCAGCACTCGGTCACGCAAACCGTGATGGTGCCGACGATGATCGGCATGTTGCTGAACCATCCCGAGTTCCGCCCCGAGCGGCTCGCGGCGTTGCGCGCGCTCACGTACGGCGCGTCACCGATGCCGGCCGTGTTGCTCGAACGGCTGCTCTCGACCTTCCCGATGCTCGACGTGTTCCAGGGCTACGGCATGACCGAGTCGTCCGCGGTGCTGACCGCGCTGGGTCCGCGGGAGCACCGTGCCGGTGGTCCGCGGCTTCAATCCGCAGGACTGCCCTTGCCGGGCGTTGTCCTGTCGATCCAAGACCACGCCGGAAACGTTGTGGCCCCGGGTGAAACCGGCGAAGTGTGCGCGCGGGCCGGCAACTTCATGCGGGAGTATTGGAAGCAACCCGAGGCCACGGCCGAGGCGTTTCGGGGCGGGTGGTATCACTCGGGCGACGCCGGCTACCTCGACTCCGACGGGTACCTGTTCCTCGTCGATCGCGTGAAGGACATGATCGTCACCGGCGGCGAGAACGTGTACTCCGTCGAGGTGGAGAACGCCATCGCGTCGCATCCTGCCGTCGAGCAGGTTGCGGCGATCGGCATCCCATCGGAGAAATGGGGAGAGGCGGTCCACGCCATCGTCGTGGTCCGCGAGGGTGCGACGGTGACCGAGAGCGAGATCATCGACCACGCCCGAGAGTGGATCGCCGGCTACAAGCTGCCGAAGTCGGTGGAGATCCGGACGGAGCCGTTGCCGTTGTCGGGTGCGATGAAGGTGTTGAAGCGGGAGCTGCGAGCGCCCTACTGGGCGGGTCGCGACCGCGCCGTGAACTGACGGGCGAGACCGGCGACCGCCCGGAGGTCTCGGGCGTGGTGCACGTCGCTCGGCGTTCGATCTCGCTCGGGAGCGGTGTGATCGACGCCGAGATGCGGACGCCGGAGGTAGACCGCGCGCATGCCCGCGCGGCGCGGGCCGTCGACGTCGCACGCCCAGGTGTCGCCGACGAAGAGCGCGTCTTCCGGGGCGACGCCCAGCTGCTCCAGGGTGTGTGCGTAGATGCGCGGGTGCGCCTTCCGGGCGCCGACCCATGCGGAGGAGACGACGACGTCGACCGATCCGGTAAGACCGGCCGACTCGACCGCCTCGTGCAGATCCCAGTCCCAGTTGGAGCAGATCGCGAGCGCAACACCGCGCGCTCGAAGCCCACGTAGCACGTGTTCGACCTCCTCGTACGCGTCGATGCGGTTGTGCGCACCGATCTCGCGTACGCGCTCGATGAGCACGTCCTGGACGGGCCGAGGGACACCACACTCGCCGAGCATCGATCGAACCCGCGACTGTTGCCAGGCGACGTAGTGATCGCGCGAGATCGAGTGCTCGTCGTGCTCGGTGCCGTCGATCCCGTCGTTCCACCAGCGTTCGCGCACGTCGGCCGGCAGGACGTAGCCGAGCTCGCCGACGAGTTCCTCCCACGACGGACCCCAGCTGGTCGTCTCCGCCAGCGTGTTGTAGAAGTCGAAGATGACGGCCTTCACCATCAGTCGAGGCCGTCCGATGCACGCGGTCGAGCTGAACGTCGGCCGTTATACCTTCCAACTGCCGGGAGCAGACTCCAACCTGAGCCGTCGTTCGCCCAGATATCGGTCATCGGTACCTCGGCGAAACTCGAGACGTCGGGCGGGCTAACGAACTCAGGTCCGACGATCGGCGAAGCGAGACTGCCATCGTGTCAGCCTAAGGCGGAGATCAACGCGTACGGGGCGCAGCGGTGACTCGAGCCCCAGCAGTAACCGCAACCGTTCATGGTTGCTGACGACCCCCTCGCTTCGGCGGGGGCGTCGCCGCACCTCAGTGTTGTCGTGCGATTTCGGCCCATAGGTCGACGGTGCCATCGTCGCGTCGTCGCCTGCCGAACGCGATCGCGAGGTGTTGTATGAGTCGCTCGCGGATGTCGAATGGTTTGTCGCGTAGTTCGACGTTGCGGTCGCATTGGAGACGGACACTCGTCAGTTGCGGGTAGGGGGCGACGGTCAGCCGCACCGGGGTCTTCACGTCGCATTCGCGGGCCGCGGCAATCAACTCGTTCACCACTAACACCACGGCACCCGCGTGATCGGAGTCGATGCCCTGCTCCCGGAGCGTGTCGCTCACCAGCGTGCGAGCCTCGCGCAACTCGCTTTGCCGCGCCCGGAACGTGAATTCGAGCATGTTGTCCTTATACCGCGGCCGCGACGTGACAGAACCTGTACGTCAGGTTCCGCGGAGATCCGAACGCATGTCTGAACGAACACACCGCGGCGAAGTATGCACTGCTCGGAGCCGCTGCGGGTGGACGGACCAATCGGGCTTCTGCGGATTGCCCGCTCGCGAGCGGTCAGGTCGAGCGCCGATCGACGGATGGTTCAGGTGGACGAGTCACGGTGCTCGGCTGCCACCTTCAATCGTTGCAGCGTCTCGGCCATGTTCTCTTCGAGGTCGGCGCGCCGGTCTTTGACTCCCATAACGAAGCGATCGCTCAGCCGGAAGTACCAAGGCTGGTCGCGGAGCATCTCGAACGATTCGGTGACGGCTGTCCCATTCGGTGCGGGTTCGAACCGGTAGCTCCACTTCGTCATGGAGCGGCCAAGATGCCCGGTGACGAACGCGAACTCACGTCCCGACTCGGCCGCGACGACCTTCGTTGTGGTGGACCATCGAGCCAGGCCATGAGCGTTGCGGCCCTTGAAGCGAGCGCCGACCGCGGGGGCAGTCGCTCCATCAATCCATTCGCAGCGCCGGCACTCCGGACTCCACTCGCCCATGCGACGCACATCCGACAACAGGTCGTAGAGCACCACGGGCGACACGTCAATGGTCGTCGCGACCTTTCCGGAGGTTCCCTTCTTCATCCCGCTGTTCTAACGCAGGAACGTCGGCGACTTCGAGTGCGCCATGCCGCCCAAGTCGGCATTCATATGTGGTCGCCGGCCGGACGAGTCAGCCCTGCTCGGTAAGTTCGATGACGTTGCCGTCGAAGTCTCGGTAGCGCCCCGATCTACCCCACGGCTGCGGCTTCGGTGCGTGAAGTACCTCAGCGCCGGCGGCGACCGCGCGTTCGTGGGCCGCGTCGAGGTCGGCGACTCGGAACGCGATCTGAGCGCCGTTCGTCGCCCTTCCGTCCTTGCTTTCGTACAGCGCAAAGTGCATGTATGCGCCGTCCGTCCAGGAAGTCGCGGCATGGCGACCGCTGGTCCATTGGTCGTCCCCGTGATGATTGCCGATATGGAGATCGAGCCCGAGGCCACCGCCATAGAGCTTCACGGCACGGTCGAGGTCCGACACCGTGAGCACGACCGTCACGAGACGATTGGTGTTCTCAGCCATCGTCAAAGGATGCCCGCTCGGGAGCGCCTCGGTCGAGCACCGATCGGCTCCCGGCGCGCAGCGAGTCAGACGAAACAAAGCCCGACCCGAGCGCATCGCCGGCAAACGCCGACGAACGCGATCAACATCATCCCGGCCGATCGGTGGTTGCCCTAGGTGAGGCGTTGCCGCAGTGGTCCTGAGGTCCGTCCCAGGACCACCGGACGAGCGGGAGACCCATGGGGACGTCGGCAGGAGAGTCGGGGTAGCTAGCCATGCGGCGCGTGGCCCAGCGAAAGTACGCCTTCAGCGTGGACCGCAGACGTTGGTCGTCCGGAAGCCGGGCGTCGTCGAGGGCGTGCGCGAAGCAGACTTGCGCGCGTTCGTCCATCTCGACGTGCTCGCCGTTGCCCGAGTGCATCTTGGTGACCATCGTCTCGTCACCCATGGACGCGCTGTAGGTGGGTGGCCCGCCGAGTGCTTCGGCCCAATACGCGGCAAGTCGCTCAGTGTGCTGAGGGTGATAGCCGTGCGAGAAGGCGTGGCTCACGATGGCGTCGGCGAGGCAGCGCGCGTGCCATGCGTGCGCGAGCCTCAGAAAGGCGTCCTCGCCGCCCGCGGCATCGAAGATCGTTTGCGACACAGCGATCAGTATCGCAGCATCTGCGCGCCGTATCTGCGCGCCGTATCTGCCTGTCCGCGTCTGCCGCACGGCGGTTGTGCATCGGCGGATCGGCGGTCGAGGGTGGGACAATGTTGCTGTGCGGGTGCACTCTGTTGCTCTGGTGGCTGCGACGGTGTTGACGGGGGCGTGCTCCTCCGCGGATGCGATGCCGACGGCAACGCTTCACGGCTCGAAAGGCAGTGGGTTCGCGGCCTCTGTAGTCGTCGATGCGATGAAGT
>JALYLU010000244.1:7120-7438 GCA_030774075.1 Actinomycetota bacterium
GCGAACCGTCACGACGCGGCACACCGTGCGGACCTCGTGATATCGCTGACCCGTGAACTCGGAATCAGCCCCTACGGCCGGGACGACCTCATCTGGAGCATTGGCACTGGCCTCGATGGCTGCTACCGCGTCGCCGACGCAGGCTTCCACCGTCAAGAGATCGGCGAGGTCGCGCACTTGCCTCCACCTCGTCGCGAGACGCCGGTGCACTGGACCAAAGTCGAGGCGGCGCGCTTCGCGGGTACCTGCCCCGACCAGCTGGGCGCATTCTTCGACTCCGTCGCCGCGGCCGGGCAACCCGCGGCCGCGAATGAGGTC